>DASXRF010000279.1:0-8143 GCA_036506755.1 Solirubrobacteraceae bacterium
AGCCGTCGAGGATCGGCTCGCGGCTGTCGCGCCACCGCGCCGCGCTGGGTCCTGCCCATGCTCTACCTGCGCACGCTGGTGCAGCCGCTGAGCGAGGCCAGCGCGCGCCGCCAGCACGTCGAGGAGATCATCGCGGTCGCCGAGCAGGAGCCGAGCCAGCTCACGACGCCGCAGCCGACGAGTTGAGGCCCGGCGCGGCGCCGGCCCGCAGCGCGACCGCGACCTCGCCCAGCGTGCCGGCGAGGATCGCCCCGCGCAGGTCGGCCATCAGCCGCGCCAGGAAGGCCAGGTTGTGCAGCGTGACCAGGCGCTGGCCGGTCAGCTCGCGCCCCTTGAGCAGGTAGCGCAGGTACCCGCGGGGATAGCCGCCCGCGCACGCCGGGCACGGGCAGCCGTCGAGGATCGGCTCGCGGCTGTCGCGCCACCGCGCCGCGCTGAGATCGACGCGCCAGCGGTGCTCGGGGTCGGGCACGAGCGCATGGCCGTGGCGGCCGAGCCGGGTGGGCATGGCGCAGTCGAAGTGGTCGATGCCCAGCTCGACGCCGCGGATGAGGTCGTCGACGTCGCCGATGCCGAGCAGGTGGCGCGGGCGCTCGTCCGGCAGCCGCCCGGTGGTCCACCCGACGACCTCGTAGATCTGCTCCTTCTCCCCGCCCAGCGACCCGCCGATGGCGATCCCGTCGCAGCCGCTGGCGGCCACGGCGTCAGTCGACTCGGCGCGCAGGTCCTCGTAGACGCCGCCCTGGACGATGCCGTAGACGAGCTGGCCCTCGGGCCCGTGCGCCGCGTGCCAGTCCAGGCAGCGGCGCAGCCAGCGATGCGTGCGCTCGGTCGAGCGCGCCGTGTAGTCGCGGTCGACGTGGAAGGGCGTGCACTCGTCGAAGACCAGCGCGAGGTCCGAGCCGAGCGCCGCCTGGACCTCCATGCTCGTCTCCGGGGCCATGAAGCGCACCGAGCCGTCGAGGTACGAGCGGAAGCGCACGCCCTCCTCCTCGATGGCGAGGATCGCGCTGTGCCGGGCGCCGGTGCTCCGTCCTTTGATCTCGTCGGCCACGCCGCCGTGGCCCATCGAGAAGACCTGGAAGCCGCCGGAGTCGGTGATGATCGGGCCGTCCCAGCGCATGAACTCGTGCAGGCCGCCGAACCGGGCGATCAGCTCGTGGCCCGGGTCGAGGAACAGGTGAAATGCGTTGCCGAGGACCATGTCGTAGCCGAGCTCGGCGACCTCGCGCGCCTCGAGCCCCTTGACGGTCGCCTTGGTCGCCAGGGGCACGAAGGCCGGCGTCCGCACGTCGCCGTGCGCGGTGCGCAGCACCCCGGCCCGCGCCCGCGAGCCGGGGTCGCGGGCCTCGATGCGGAAGGGGGCGCTCACGGGCTGCCATCGTAAGAGGCGTGCTCGCCGCGATCGTCGACGTCGCACGAGTCGGCCTCCCGGTGATGACGCTGCTCATCGCCGGCGAGTCGATGGGCGTCCCGCTGCCCGGCGAGACGGCGCTGATCGCCGCCGCGATCCTCGCCGGCCGCGGCCAGCTCGACATCGTCGCGGTGATCCTCCTGGCCTCGTTCGCGGCGATCGTCGGCGACAACGTCGGCTACATGATCGGCCGGCGCGGGGGCCGCAGGCTGCTGCTGCGCCATCCGCGGCTGCGCGCGCACGGCGAGCGCCTGCTGGCGCGGGGGGAGCCGTTCTTCGCCCGGCACGGGGCGAAGGCGGTGTTCCTGGGCCGGTGGTTCGCCGGCCTGCGCATCGCCGCCGCGTGGCTGGCGGGGATCAACCGGATGCCGTGGCCGTCGTTCCTGTTCTGGAACGCGACCGGCGGGATCTTCTGGGCGACGACCGTGGGGGTCCTGGCCTACGTGCTCGGCCACTCGGCCGAGCGGATCATCAAGACGGCCGGCTTCGTGGGCGCCGGCGGCGTGGTCGTCGGAGGGCTGGCCGCGCTGCTGTGGCTCCGCGCGCGCCATCGCCGCCGGCGGCGCATGGCCCTGGACGGCAGCGAGCCCGCCGCGCGGCGGGCTCGCTGAGCTGCGGTGCCGGCGCTTGCCGGCTCGAGGTCTAGCTCGCCTCGGTGCCCTCGATGGCGGGCTGCTCGCCGCCGAGCGAGATGCTCACCTTGCGCGGCTTGCGCTCCTCGGGCTTGGGGATGCGGATCTCGAGGACGCCCTTGTCGAAGCCGGCGGCGATGTCCTCGAGGTTGACGCCCTCGGGCAGCGTGAGCGAGCGGCGGAACTCACCGGACGCGCGCTCGATGCGGTAGAAGCCCTCGCGCTGCGTCTCGTGCTCGACCTTGCGCTCACCGCTGACGGTGAGGACGTTGTCCTCGACCTCGATGTTGACGTCGTCGGGGCCGAGGCCGGGGAGGTCGGCCTTCAGCACGAAGTGGTCGTCGGTCTCGACGAGGTCCATGGCAGGAACCCAGCGGCGCAGACCCTGCGCGCCTGCGTTCCCACCGCCGGCCGGGGCGTCGAAGAACGACGAGAACAGGCGGTTCATCTCGTTCTGAAGTGTGGTCAGCTCGCGGACCGGCTCCCAGCGGACGAGTGCCATATCACATACCTCCGGGTGCAGGGATTGCTGCTGCCAGGAAGTATAGAAATCTCAGTCTGGTCGTGTCAAGTTTGCGCGGGGGGATCATGGACCCCCGGCGCGACTTTCTCCCAGATGGCCCCGAGGTGGTCGAGCTCTGCGTCGGAGAGGTGCTCGCAGAAGTGGCGGCGAACGCCGTCGAGGTGCGTACGCCGGGCCGCGGTGAGCTTGGCGCGGCCCGCGGCGGTCAGGACGGCGAACGCGCCGCGGGCGTCGCTCTCGCAGGCCTTGCGCTCGATGAGGCCCTCGCGCTCGAGCCGGTCGGCCAGGCGCGTCAGGCCGCTGCGGCTCAGCAGCACGGAGGCGGCCAGATCGTGCATCCGCATCCGCGCCTCGGGGGAGTCGGCGAGGTACATGAGGACCTCGTACGAGGTCACCCCCAGGCCGTGGGTGGACTCGAGCTCGGCGTCGAGGGCCTTGACGAGCCGCGCGTGGACGCGGAGCAGCCCGCGCCACGCGCGCAGCTCGCGCCGGCTGAGGAGCTGCTCGGTGGACGGAGCGGTCGCCATGGCCCTGTGCGGCAGCGGACGCTACCACGTGATATAGTTGCGCGTGCAATCAGTTTGAGAGGAGAGCCGCCATGGCGCTAGAGGGCCTGCACCACATCACGGCGATCACCGGAGACGCCCCGGCCAACGTTGACTTCTACGCCCGCACGCTCGGCCTCCGCCTCGTCAAGAAGACCGTCAACTTCGACGCGCCCGACGTCTACCACCTGTACTTCGGCGACGAGAGAGGCACGCCCGGGTCGATCCTCACGTTCTTCGAGTTCCCCGGCGCGCGGCCGGGTCGCGCCGGCCAGGGCATGATCCACCGCATCCTCTGGCGCGTCGGCTCGGAGGAGGCGCTGGACTTCTGGGCCGAGCGCCTGCCCGCCGGGCGCGACGGCGAGAGCGTGCGCTTCGCCGACCCCGAGGGGCTCGAGCACGAGATCGTGCTGGCCCGTGTGCCCGACGTGCCCCTCGTCGCCCGCGCCCCGGACATCCCCGCCGAGCTCGCGCTCCAAGGCTTCCACGGCGTGCGCGCGTACAGCGCGGCGCCGCAGCGCAGCGCGGCGCTGCTCGACGCGCTCGGCTTCGCCGGCGGCGAGCTGGCGGGCGAGGGGCGCCGGGCGCTGTACCGCTACGACGAGCCGCCCGCCGAGCCGGGGATCCAGGGCGCCGGGACCGTCCACCACGTCGCCTGGTCGGCCGCCGACGACGCCGAGCTCATCACCTTCCGCGAGAAGGCGATCGAGGCGGGCGCGCGCGCCACGGACATCATCGACCGCCAGTACTTCCACTCGGTCTACTTCCGCGAGCCCAGCGGCGTGCTGTTCGAGCTGGCCTCGCGCGACATCGGCTTCGCCTACGACGAGCCGCTCGAGTCGCTCGGCGAGGCGCTCAAGCTGCCGCCGCAGTACGAGCGCCTGCGGCCGGAGCTCGAGGAGCGCCTGACGCCGCTGCGCAACCCGCGGACGCCGGTGCAGATATGAGCGCCACCGGCCTGGAGGTCCTGGACCACCTCGTCCGTCCCGCCGCCGGCGAGCCGGAGGGCGCGATCGTCCTCCTGCACGGGCGCGCCGTGGACGAGCGCGATCTGTACCCGCTGCTCGACCTGCTCGACCCCGACCGGCGGCTGGTCGGCTACGCGCCGGGCGGGCCGCTGGCGCTGCCGCCCGGCGGGCGCCACTGGTACGTCGTGCCGAGGGTCGGCTATCCCGACCCCGACACGTTCTTCGCCTCGCTGGAGCGCCTCGAGGCGTTCCTCGACGCGACGGGCGTGCCGCTCGACCGCACCGTGCTAGGCGGCTTCAGCCAGGGCACTGCGATGAGCTACGCGCTCGGGCTGCGGGCCGGGCGGCCGCGGCCGGCGGCGATCCTCGCGCTGAGCGGGTTCATCCCCTCCGTGCGGGGCTTCGACGTCGACCTCGCGAGCCGGACCGGGCTGCCGGTGGCGATCGGCCACGGCACGCGCGACCCGATCATCCCGGTCGAGTTCGCGCGCGACGCCCGTGCGCGGCTCGAGGCCGCGGGGGCCGAGGTCACCTACCACGAGTCGCCGATCGGCCACACGATCGACCCGCGCTTCCTCGCGACCTTGCCGGACCTGGTCGCGCGGGCTACCGGCGGCGGACCGTGACGGTGCGGGCGACCCGCGTGTGGTGGCCCGCGAGGTCCTGCGCGTCGAGCGCGATCGTGTAGCGGCCGGCGCGCGGCGGGCGCCAGGGCAGCTTCCAGCGGCCGCGCGGGAGCACGCGGACGACCGTCGCCACCGCGCCGCCGGCCCGCCGGGCCGTCAGCGTCACGCACGAGACCTTCGAGAGCTGGAGGTGCACGGCCGTCCAGCGCCCCGCGCGCGGCCGCCTGACCCCCTGCCAGGCGAGCCGGGCGCGCTGGTGCAGGTAGCCGGTGAAGCGCTCGGCCGCCGCGCAGTAGGCGCCGCGGGCGGTCCGGGCGCACAGCCCGTTGAGGAAGTCGCGGACGAGCTTGTGGTAGCCGAGGTCGGACTCGGCGCCGCGCAGGCTGTACCGCGACCACGCGCCGGTGTCGACGAGGCGCACCTCGCGGCGCGCCTCGCGCTCGCCGGCGGCGAAGACGGCGCGAGCGCGCTCGTCGCCGACCGCCTGGGCGTAGTCGAAGACCCCGTTCAGCGCGCCGAAGAACGCGTTGAAGACGCGCAGGCGCGAGTCGAACGAGTAGAGCAGGTAGTGGGGCCCGGCCGGCGCGCTCGCGCGCACGCCGACGGGCGCGCGGTGCGTGAAGGCCCCGAGCGCGCGGCCGGCGAGCTCGACGTATGCCGGGTCGCCGAGCACCTGGCTGCCGCGCGTGAGCGCCTGCATCGCGGTGCCCTGCGCGAGCCCGCTGATCCACGGCGGGCGCCCCCCGCCGAAGGCGAAGTAGTACTCCCAGGCGGTGAACCCCGAGCGGGTGACGGCCAGCGCGCGGATGCCGTCGAGGGCCGCGCGCAGCCGCGCCTGGTCGCACGGGATCGCCTGCGGCCCGGCCTCCGGCCGGCACGCGTTGGCCAGCGCGTTGGCCCGCCCGAAGGTGGCGAGCTGCTGGATCTGCAGCCCCTGGCCCGGATACCACTGGAAGACCACAGGGTCGTCGCCGAACATGACGCGGGCGCCGCCGAGCCCCGCCTTGCCCGCGCACGGGCGCACCTTCGGCTGCGGCGCCCGCGGGACCGGCTGCGCCGGCCAGTACTCGGTGTTGCGCTCGAGCTGGAGGAAGACGACCGGCACGCGGGAGGCCGTCAGCGTGCGGCGCGCGGCGAGGCGCTGGACCGCCGCGATCACGCCGGAGAGCTCGTCCTTGCGCAGGCCGGAGAGCCGATCGCGCACCACGCGCGCGTGCCGGTAGGCCGCCTCGTAGCGGTCGTGGTCGGCGGCGCTCAGCGCGCCGGCGCGCTCGAGGCGCGCGAGGCTGCCCAGCACCGTCGGGCCGCCCCCGGCAGCGCGCGCCGTCGCGCACGAGCGCGGCGCGCGGACGCCGGCCGCGGCGAGGTCGCTCGTCGCCCGGAGCGCCGGATCGTCGCGCACGACGGCGCGCCCGTCCGGGGTCACGACGATGACCTCGGCCGCGCTCGCCGCGGCGGGCGCGGCGGCGAGTGACACGGCCATGGCGATCGCGAGCGGGACGCGGCGCACGCCGGCAGTGAACACCGTCGGGCGGCCGGCGTTGCGGCCGCCCGCGTTTCTAGTGGGCGCGTCCGTAAGTCGGGCGGGTCGTCGGGCGTCGCTGGCCGGAATTCGACCCACCCACCCCCGCCCGGCGTCCGAAGGTGTGGGCGGGTGGGGAATAGTCCGAGGACCGACGGGTGGTTCCAGGCGGCCGCCAGCGACGTCCGAAACCCGTCGGACTTACGGACGGGTCCGCTAGCGGTAGCTGACGAGCTCCTCGAGGACGCCCGGCTCCGTCTCGCGCACGAGGCCGACCTTCGGGCAGTAGTTCTTGAACTCCGTGACCTTGTCGAGCGGCGAGAAGTCCTTCGTCCTGATGCAGCCCGAGAACGAGCCAGCCGGCACCTTGACCTTGAGCCCGACGTCCACGACCGTCGAGCGGTCCTCGGCGATGCCGGGGGCGCGCTCCTGGTCGAAGGACTCGCCGGGCTTGGGCCGCGCCGGCATGAACAGGCCGGGCCGCGCCCCGCGCTGGCCCGCGAGCCACGAGCCCTCGTGGTCGACCAGCTTGCCGTTCTCGTAGTTGTCGACCTTCTCGCCGAAGTACCAGACGCTCCCGTCGCGGTGCTGGGCGAAGTAGTCGCTGGTGTGCTCGACGAGCTCGCCGTCCTCGTACTCCTTGAAGTCGACGATGGTCACCGTGACCCCCGCGACGCGCGTGCGCTTGCTCAGCACGCGGTTCTCCACGCGCGTCCTCGTCGTCTCGTGCGTCTTGGGGTCGCGTTCCGTGCCCCGGGAGACCGTGAACCGCACAGACGACAGCGGGAAGAGCGGGTTGTCGACCTTCGCCGTGTAGTCGGCCGGCTCGATCGCGGCCCGGGTCGGCCGGCCCGCGCTCCCGCTCTCGTCGTCGCCGCCGCACGCGGGGAGGGCGAGCGTCGCCGACAGCAATCCGGCGGCGAGGACCCTCATCGCGCCAGCCGCGTCCGGCGGTAGACGTCGCTCACCCGGCGGCCGCGCCGCTCGAGCTTGAGTGCCTTCTCGTTGACCGCCTGCAGGTCGGCTCCGGTGAGGTGCTTGATGCTCGTGAGGACAAGCGTCTCACCTTCGGGGTCGTCGACCGCAGTGATCTTCACGTTGCCCACGCGGGGCGCGTAGAACTTGCGCTGGTGGCCGCTGTCGGGGTCGAGCGGGCTCGTCTCGTCGGTGATCAGCATGTCGCTGTAGCACTTGACGGGCACGCACGTGCGGGCGTCGCGCTGGAAGACCGTCGCGCAGTCGAGGAAGTCGATCTCGGGCGCGAAGCCCTGGAGGTACTCGGGCGTGTCCAGCTGCGGGTTGCCGAGCATGATCGTCCCCGCCTGCGCGCCGTCGAAGCTGGTGATCCAGGTGTTCGGCGCCCCGACGAACTTGCCGTTCTCGTCGTACTCCTCGGGATACTCGCCGAGGCTCCAGACGTTGCGCGCGTCGTCCTGGGCGAAGAACGCGAGCTCGGCCTCCTGCAGCACGTTCTCGTTCTCGTCGGTGTCGTAGACGACGACGCTCTGGACCCCGTTGATGATCTTGGTCAGGCCGGTGACCGTGAAGACGACCTTGTGCGGCAGCGGCCCACCCCCGCGGTTGGCGCGGCCCTCGAGGGTCATCTGCAGCCCGGCCGGCATCGGCAGGAACCGGTTGTTGACGACCGTCGGGTTCGAGAAGGGGACGGACTTGAACTTCAGGGCGGGTGGGCAGGAAGGCGTGTCGGGCGCCGCCGTCGTCGTGCTGGCCCGGCCGGCGCTCACGCCACCGACGCCGGCCACGATGATGGCGAGCGCGACGGTACGCGCGAGACGGGACCGGCGCTGCTTGTGCACGCCGGACCGGCGGGCGGGTGGCTTCATGCCTTCCTCCAATCGACCATTCCGTGGTCGGGTGAGGATGCCGTGCGGTTAGCGCAGCAGGCAAGGGGT
>DASXRF010000280.1:0-16081 GCA_036506755.1 Solirubrobacteraceae bacterium
GAACACGAGCTTCCAGCGCTCGACGTGATCGGCGAAGACCTGGTGCTGGAAGCGCACGCCCGGCACCCAGAAGTCGTGGATGACGTCGAGCGAGCGCCCGCTGAAGGCGATCGTGCGCCCGGCGGGCACGACGAGCACGCCGCGCGTCGCGCGCACGCCGAGGCCCGGATAGCCGAAGCGCCAGTCCCACTTGGCGCCGACGACGTCCACCCGCAGCGCGCCGGCGCCCGCGCCGGCGTCCACGCGCGACTCGACCCGGAAGGTCGCGACGACCAGCACGACCGCGACGGCGACCAGGACCGCCACGTAGGCCAGCTCGAGCGCGTCGTGCTCGTGCCGCGCGCTGGGCCGTCCGGGGCGCCGCGCGCGGAAGAGCGCGAGGAAGGCGAAGAGCGCCAGGGCGACCAGCGCGAACACCGCGACGGCGATCGGCAGGTAGAGCCCGGCGAGGTCTCCGTACTCGCCCTTCGTGTCGACCACGGCGGGCGGTCCCTGCCCCGCGTCGTCGACTGGCAAACCGCGAGGGCGCGGTAGCGTGCCCGACGTGTCAGTTCGGGTACGAGGCGCGCACGCGACCGTCGAGCACGACGGGGCGCTCGACGAGGTCGCGGTCGAGGAGCCGCTGGAGATCCGCGTCGCGGGCGAGCCGGTCGCCGTGACGATGCGCACGCCCGGCCACGACGGCGAGCTGGCGATCGGCTTCCTGCACGGCGAGGGCCTGGTCGACGGGCCGGTCGAGGCGGGCCCGAGCGCCGACCTCGCCGCCAACGTGATCGACGTGCGCGGCGCCGTGCGCCCGCCCGCCGCGCGGCGCTTCTACACGAGCTCCTCGTGCGGGGTGTGCGGCAAGGGCGCGCTCGACGAGGTTCGCGTCCACGCGCCCGCGCTGCCCGCCGGACCGGTCGTGGCGCGCGCGCTGCTCGCCGGGCTGCCGGGGCGGCTGCGCCAGCCCGAGTTCGACCGCACCGGCGGCATGCACGCCACGGCCCTGTTCGACGTGGCCGGCGAGCTGCTGTGCGTGCGCGAGGACGTCGGGCGCCACAACGCCATGGACAAGGTGATCGGGCGGGCGCTCCTCGACGGCGCGCTGCCGCTGCACGAGCGCCTGCTGTGCGTGAGCGGGCGGCTGTCGTTCGAGCTCGTCCAGAAGGCGGCGGTGGCCGGCGCGCCCGTGCTCGTCGGCGTCGGCGCGCCGACCTCGCTGGCGGTCGCGCTGGCCGAGGAGGTGGGCATGACGCTCGGCGGCTTCGCCCGCGAGGGCCGGATCAACGTCTACGCGGGCGCGGCGCGCGTGACGTGAGGTGACGCGCGTCGTCGTCGTCGGGGCGGGGTCCAACGGCCTCGTCGCGGCGATCCACCTCGCCCGGGCAGGGCTCGACGTCGAGGTGCTCGAGCACGGACCGGGCCCGGGCGGGGCGTCGTCGTCGGCCGAGCTGACCCTGCCCGGCTTCGTCCACGACCGCCACGCCGGCTTCAACCCGATCACGATGGTCTCGCCGGCGATGCGCGAGCTCGACCTGCGCGTCGACTGGGTCAACCCGCCGACGCCGATGGCCTACCCGCTGCCCGGCGGCACGGCGATCGCGCTCGAGCGCGACGTCGAGGCGACGGCGGCCTCGCTCGAGGCGGCGGGACGCGGGGCCGGAGACGGCTGGCGGCGGCTGATGGCGCGGACCGTGCCCAACGCCGAGCGCCTGGGGGCGCTCTTCCTCGGCCGGCTGCCGCCGGTCCGCGCGGCCGCCGTGATCGCGCTCGCGCTGCGGAGCGAGGGCCTCGAGATGGCCCGTCGGGCGATCGGCTCGGTCGAGGCGCTCGGGCGCGAGGTCTTCGCCGGCGCCGACGGCCCGATGGCCTGGCTGGCCAGCAGCGCGCAGCATTCGGGGCTGCCGCCCGGCGCCGCGGGCACCGGGGCCTTCGGCCTGCTGCTCCACGTCGTCGGCCACAGCCACGGCTGGCCGTTCCCGCGCGGCGGGATGCAGGTGCTGGCCGACGAGCTGGCGCGGCTGGCCGCCGAGGCGGGCGCGCGCGTGCGCTGCGAGGCGCGCGTCGAGCGGATCCTCGTGCGGCGCGGGCGCGCGTGCGGCGTGGGGCTGGCGGGCGGCGAGGAGCTCGGCGCGGACGCGATCGTCACGACGGTCAGCGCCCGGCCGCTGGCCGCCATGCTCCCCGACGGCGCGCTGCCCGCCCGGCTCATGCACCGCCTGCGCGTGTGGCGCTACGGCACCGACGCGTTCAAGGCCGACTACGCGCTGTCGGGCCCCGTCCCGTGGACCGCCCCCGAGGCGCGGCGCGCCGCCGTCGTGCAGGTCGCCGGCGAGCTGCGCGAGCTCGCCCGCGCCGGTGACCAGGCCACCCACGGCGAGGTGCCCGACCGTCCCGCGCTGGTCGTCGGCCAGCACACGCTGTTCGACGAGACGCGCGCGCCCGCCGGGCGCCACACGCTCTACGTCTACGCGCACGTGCCCAGCCGGCCCGCGATGGACGACGAGGCGATCGCCGAGCGCATGGAGGCCCAGCTCGAGCGCTTCGCCCCGGGCTTCCGCGCGCTCGTGCTCGCCCGGACGCTGCGCCCGGCCCGCGAGACCGAGCGCCAGAACCCCAGCCTGGTCGGGGGCGACCTCGCCGGCGGGGCCTACGAGATCGACCAGCTCGCCGTCTTCCGCCCGGCGCCCCGGCTCTGCCGCGGCCGGACGCCGCTGCGCGGCCTGTACGTCGCCGGCGCCTCGGTCCATCCGGGCGGCGCGGTCCACGGCATGAGCGGGCGCGCCGCGGCGCGCGCGCTGCTCGCCGACCGGCGGCTGCGCCCGTGGCGCCCGTGGGCGCGTCCCGCGGGTTGATCCGTCGCGACGCCGCGTGCGAAGGTAGGCAGCGAGGGCGAGGGAGGCGCCGGACAGTCCACAGGAGACGAGCTATGGCCGTCGGCGTGCTGATGAACTTCGCCAGTGGGTCCAACGAGGCCTACGACCGCGTGATCGAGCGGATGGGCCTGACGCCGGGTGGCGCGACGCCCCCGGGCGCGATCTACCACATGGCGGGCGAGACGGGCGACGGCGGCTTCCGCGTCGTCGACCTGTGGGACAACGCCGAGGCCTTCGAGAAGTTCGCCCAGGAGCAGATCGGGCCGCTGTCGGCGGCCGAGGGCTTCCCCGCGCCCGAGGTCACCATGTGGGAGATCCACAACACGCTGAGCGCGGCGCCGGTCGGCGCGAGCTGAGCGTCAGAACGCGCCGCGGCGCGTGAAGACCGCCGGCACGGTCCGCACGAGGATCGCGAGGTCGAGGAAGACCGACCAGCGCTCGAGGTAGAGGAAGTCGAGCCGGACGAGGTCGTCGAAGTCGAGCTCCGAGCGGCCCGAGACCTGCCAGAGCCCGGTGATCCCGGGCAGCACGAGGTAGCGCTTCTTGTGCCAGGGCTCGAGCCGCTCGTAGTCGCGCTGGGGCAGCGGACGCGGGCCGACGAGCGACATCTCGCCGCGCAGGACGTTCCACAGCTGGGGCAGCTCGTCGATCGAGAAGCGGCGCAGGAAGCGCCCGACCGGCGTGACGCGCGGGTCGCGGCGGATCTTGAACAGCGCGCCGGAGGCCTCGTTGATCGCCTCGAGCTCGGCCTGGGCGCGCTCGGCGCCCTCGTACATCGTCCGGAACTTGAAGCAGTGGAAGGGCACGCCGCCGATCCCCGGCCGGCGTGAGCGGTAGATCAGCGGGCCGCGCGAGGTGACCTTGACCGCCAGCGTGCTGACGAGCAGCAGCGGGAAGAGCAGCACCAGCAGCAGCGAGGCGCACACGAGGTCGAAGACGCGCTTGACGGCGAAGTCGATGCCCTCGAAGACCGGCGGGCGCAGCTCGAAGAGCGGGACCGCCTGGCCGGGGACGAACTCGGCGCGGTGGATGAGGATCTCCATCGTCGAGGGCGCCACCTTCACGTCCACTCCCTGGCCGTGACAGCGGTCGACGAGGTCGACCGCCTCGGCCTGCGGGAAGTCGGGGTCGGCGATGATCACCTCGTCGACGCGGTGCGCGGCCAGGACCTCGGCGAGGTTCTCCAGCGTCCCGAGCGACCGCAGGCCGTTGTCCGGGCGCGGGTTGACCGAGATGAAGCCGATCAGGTCCACGGGCGAGTGGGCGGCGTCCTCGAGCGCGTGCGCCACCGCCTCGATGTGCGCCCCGGTGCCGACGAGCACCGCGCGCCGCTGGTAGCCGGCCGCCCGGAGGATGAGCCCCGTCAAGCGCTCGTAGAGCGTGCGCAGCGTCGAGATGATCAGGACGGCGAAGAACAGCGAGCCGTAGAAGACGTAGTAGCTCGAGAAGCGCTCGCCGTTGACCAGGGCGAACAGCAGCGCGACGACGGCGACCTGCGTCAGCGAGGCGACGATCCGCGTCAGCCCGGGCCGCTCGGCGCGCCCGGCGTACAGCCCCGAGCGGGCGAACAGCAGCACGGTGACCAGGCAGGCGAAGGCGACGATCTCGGTCGTGCCGTGCCACACGCGCTGCGCGTCGAAGTCCCCGCGCACCGCGGCCTTGAGCCCCAGCGCGACGTAGATCGCCAGGAAGACGCCGGCGAGGTCGAGCGCGAGCAGCGAGAGCATGCGCGCGAGCCGCCGCAGCGTCTCCATGCGCAGCAGGAACGACAGCAGCGGTGGCCGCTTCGCCCGCACATCGCGGCCGTTGGGCCCGTTGCGCGGCAGCCGCACGTAGGGCGTGGTCGCGCGGCGCGTGCGCTCGTCGTCGGTGGTGGTCGGGGCCATGGCCTTGGGGCTGTGAACGGCTGAATGGGCCAGAAGTACCGGAACTTCCCGGTTAGCGCCGGATTTAGACGCCTGCGCCGATCAGCGCTCCGGCGCCCGCCTGCTCGATCGTGCGGCGCAGGCCCTCGCGCAGGGTGACCTCGGGCTGCCAGCCGAGCAGCTCACGGGCGAGCGAGATGTCGGGCTGGCGGACCTGCGGGTCGTCGGTGGGCAGCGCCTCGAAGACGATCTCCGAGCCCGACTCGGTCACCGCGACCACCGCCTCGGCCAGCTCGAGCAGCGTGAACTCGTCAGGGTTGCCGATGTTGACCGGCTGATGGTGTCCGGACTCGGCCAGCGCGATCATCCCGCGGATCAGATCGTCGACGTAGCAGAACGAGCGCGTCTGGCTGCCGTCGCCGAAGACGGTGATCGGCCGGTCCTGCAGCGCCTGGCGCAAAAACGTCGGGATCGCTCGCCCGTCGTGCGGGCGCATCCGCGGCCCGTAGGTGTTGAAGATCCGGATGATCGCCGTGTCGACGCCCTGCTGGCGGTGATAGGCCATCGTCAGCGCCTCGGCGTAGCGCTTGGCCTCGTCGTAGACCCCGCGCGGCCCGATCGGGTTCACATGCCCCCAATAGGACTCGCGCTGCGGATGGACCTGCGGATCGCCGTAGACCTCGCTCGTCGAGGCCAGCAGGAAGCGCGCGCGGTGCTTCTTGGCCAGCCCCAGCGTGTGGTGCGTCCCGTACGAGCCGACCTTCAGCGTGTGCAAAGGGAGGCGCAGGTAGTCGATCGGCGACGCCGGCGAGGCGAGGTGATAGACGAAGTCGACGCCCTCGTCGACGTGGTAGGGCTCGATGATGTCGAGGTTCAGGTGGACGAACTCGGGCACCCGGATGTGCGCGATGTTCGCCAGCGAGCCCGTCTCCAGGTTGTCGACGCAGATGACGCGGTGGCCGCGACGCAGAAGCTCGTCGCACAGATGAGAGCCGAGGAACCCCGCGCCACCCGTCACGAGGCAGGTGGCCATGGCGCGCCAGTCTAGCCTCCGACTTTCTTGCCCTTGCGGGCCGCCTTCCACTGCTTCGGGCGGGCGCTGACGTCGTAGATGCGCCCCGAGCGCTCCGCCAGTCCCGCGTTGGCCAGCCGCCGCAGGACGACCGGGCAGCGCTTGCAGCGGGGACGGCTCTGGCAGCAGCGCTTCTTGGCCGTCACCTCGGGCACGGCGCTCGATGGTAGGGTCGCGCGCCGTGCCCGCTCAAGCCTTCGTCGACGCCCTCAACGAGCAGATCGCCGAGGAGTTCGCCGCCTCGCAGCAGTACGTCGCCATCGCCGTCAACTACGACGCGCAGACCCTCCCCCGCCTGGCCGCCTTCTTCTACCGCCAGGCGCTCGAGGAGCGCAACCACGCGATGATGATGGTCCAGTACCTCCTCGACGCAGGGGCCGACCCGGTCGTCCCGGGGGTGGCCCCGCCCGAGACCGCGTTCTCGGGCATCGTCGCGCCGGTCGCGCTCGCGCTCGACCAGGAGCGCCGCGTGGCCGACCAGGTCTCGCACCTGGCGGCGGTCGCCCGCCAGGAGGGCGACTACGCCTCCGAGCAGTTCATGAGCTGGTTCATCAAGGAGCAGGTCGAGGAGATCGCCTCGATGAGCGCGCTGCTGACCGTCGTCACCCGCTCGCAGGACGACCCGCAGCGCGTCGAGGAGTACCTCGCGCGCGAGCACCCGGGGGCGGTCGACGAGCCGGCCGGGGCGCCGGCGGCCGCGGGCGGCGCGCTCTAGGCACGCCGGCGCAGCACGCGGCTGTCGTCCGGGCGGCGCAGCGTGACCTTGGCCGCGTCGAAGTGCTCGAGCAGCGCCTGGGCGAACTTGCGCGTGGTGCCGAGCTCGTCGCGCAGGCGGGCGAGCGTGATCGAGCCCTCGCTCTCGATGATCCGCGTGACCGCGGCGCGGATGCCGGCCAGCGCGTCGGGGTGGTAGTGCAGCGCCCGTCCGACGCGCACCGCGCGACCGGCCTCGCGCAGCGCGGGCAGGTGGCGGGCGAGGTCGCCGAGCTCGGACTCGATCGGCGGCTCGACGCCCGCCTCGCGCAGGAGGCGCTCGAGCTCGCGCGCCTCGGGAGCGAGCGGGGCGGGCTCCGGCGCCGGCGCCGGCCCGGCGGGCGCCGGCGCGCTCGCCGGCACCGGGATCTCCTCCCCGCGCTCGAGCGCGGCCAGCCGGGCCAGCGCGTCGGGGGTGGAGCCGTGCTTGCGCGCGCGGGGGTCGAGCACGACGCCGCCGCCCAGCGTGTCGGGCGGCGCCACCGAGCGGAGCACGACCCGGTCGCCGCGCGCGGCGACGAGCGGGCGCTCGAGGCGAAGCTGGTGGAAGCGGCCGCCGAGCGCGGCCACGCGCGCGGGCGCCTCGCGCGTCCCGTGGTGGACGTGCACGCGCGTGCCTCCGTCGACGCGGACGTCGAGCGCGGCGTCGAGCACGTACGACGGCGCCAGGCCCGCGCCGGGCGCGGCGAGCACGTCGCCGCGCGCGACGTCGCGCACGGCCAGGCCGGTGAGGTTCACCGCGACGCGCTGCCCGGCCTCGGCGCGCTCGGCCGGCTCGTCGTGGACCTGCACGCCGCGCACGCGGACGGTCTCGCCGCGCGGGAGCACGACGAGCGTGTCGCCGCGGCCGATCGATCCCGCCCACAGTGTGCCGGTCACGACGGTCCCCGCGCCGCGGATGGTGAAGCTGCGGTCGACGTGCAGGCGCGCGGCGCCGTGCTCGACTAGCGAGCGCGGGCGCACTTCGGTCGCGACCGCGTCGAGCGCCGCTCGCAGCTCGTCCAGGCCCGCCCCGGTGCGCGCGCTCACCGTGATCGCGGGCACCTCCGGGAGCAGGTCGGCCGCCTCGAGCAGGGCGGGGTCGGGGTCCGCGAGGTCGGACTTCGTGACCGCGACCACGCCCCGGCGCACGTCGAGCGCGGCGAGCACGGCGGCGTGCTCGCGCGTCTGGGGCATCACGCCGTCGTCGGCGGCGATGACCATCAGGAAGAGGTCGATGCCGGTCGCGCCGGCGACCATCGTGCGCACGAAGCGCTCGTGGCCGGGGACGTCGACGACCGACAGCCGCCGCCCGCTCGGCAGGCGCAGCGGCGCGAAGCCGAGGTCGATCGTCATCCCGCGCGCCTGCTCCTCGGGCAGGCGGTCGGTGTCCACGCCGGTCAGCGCGTGGACGAGCGCGGTCTTGCCGTGGTCGATGTGGCCGGCCGTGCCGAGCGTCAGAGGAGCCGTCGCAGGACCTCCGCGCAGGTGGTCGCCTCCTCGTCGGTCATCGTGCGCGGGTCGAGGAGCACGCGGCCCTCGGCGATCCGCGCGACGATCGGCGGGTCGGCCGCGCGCAGGGCGGCGGCGAGGGCGTCGCCGCCCTCGATCGCGACGACCGGGCCCTCGAGCTCGAGCAGCGGCAGCGCGCCGCCGCCGACCTTCGCCACGGCACGGTCGATGGTTCCGCCGCCCGCTGCGATCCGGTTGGCGCGCGCGCGCAGCTCGTCCTCCGTCGCCTCGAGCATGGCCAGCACCGGGACGTCGCGGCGCGCGCCGTCGGGGTCGCGATACAGCGCCAGCGTCGCCTCCAGCGCGGCGAGCGAGAGCTTGTCGAGCCGCAGCGCGCGAGCCAGCGGGTGCGAGCGCGCGGCCTGGACCGCCTCGCGCCGGCCGACCATCAGCCCGGCCTGCGGCCCGCCCAGGAGCTTGTCGCCGCTGAAGCAGACGAGCGCCGCCCCGGCGCGCACCGAGCGGCGCACGGGCGGCTCGTCGGCGACCTCGCCGAGCACCCCGGAGCCGACGTCGTCGACGACCGGCACGCCGAGCTCGCACAGGCGCTCGATGGCGACGTCTTCGACGAACCCGACGGTGCGGAAGTTCGAGGGATGCGCGCGCAGGACGATCGCGTCGCCGTGGTCGCGCAGCGCGCGCTCGTAATCGGGCAGGCGGGTGCGGTTCGTCGTGCCGACCTCGACGAGCGGCACGCCGGCCTGCGCGACGACCTCGGGGATGCGGAAGCCGCCGCCGATCTCGATGAGCTGGCCGCGCGAGACGACGACCGGCCGGCCATGCGCGGCGACCGCCAGGAGCACCGCGCCGGCGCAGTTGTTGACCACCAGCGCGGCCTCGGCGCCGGTCAGCTCGCGCAGCAGGCCTTCGACGTGGGCGTGGCGCGAGCCGCGCGCCCCCGTGGCGAGGTCGAGCTCGAGGTTGCTATAGCCCTCCGCGGCGCGGGCGACGGCGGCGCGGGCCGCCGTCGCGAGCGGCGCGCGACCGAGGTTCGTGTGGACGATCACGCCGGTCGCGTTGATGACGCGCCGCAGCGAGGGCTGCAGCCGCGCCCGGGCGCGCTCGACCAGGTCCACCTCGTCGGTCGCGCCGTCCAGCAGCTCGGCGCGGCGCTCCTCGACGATCGCGCGCGCGACCGAGGTGGCCAGGCGGTCGACCGAGGGCAGGGCCCTCAGGCGGTCGGAGGGCGGCTGCCGGGAACCCACTCGCCTTCCTCGCGCTTCCAGATCGGCGCGCGGGCCTTGACCTCGTCGATGACCTCGCGGGCACCGGCGAACGCCTCGGCGCGGTGCGGCGCCGAGACCGCGATGAGCACCGAGGGCTCGCTGAGCGGCACCGCCCCGACGCGGTGCTCGACGGCCACCGCGCACAGGCCGTGGCGCTCCCGTGCGGCGCCGGCGATGCGCGCGAGCTCGGCCTCGGCCATCTCGGCGTAGGCCTCGTAGTCGAGACGCTCGACCTCGCGCGTGACTCCGGCGAACGTCACCACCGCGCCCGCGCGCGCGTCGCGCACGAGGGCGACGAGGCGGTCGAGCGAGAGCGGCTCGTCGACCACGCGCGCGTGCACGACGCCGGTCGCGCTGCCGCCCGACACCGGCGGCACGAGGGCGAGCTCGTCGCCGGGCGCCAGGGGCGCGTCCTCGGGCGCGTACTCGCGGTTGACCGCCAGGACGACGGGCAGGCCGGCGGCCAGGTCGGCCACCGCGGCGAGCGCGTCGCGCACGCGTGCGCCGTCGGGCAGCTCGAGCTCGAGCTCGGGACGGCCCGCGCGCTCGCGCAGCTGGGCGAAGAGGCGGACGGTGACGCGCATGGGTCTCAGTATGAACGCGACCCGCGCGAACGAAGTTCGCGCTAGCTCGACGAAGTCGAGCCGTGCAGGTCGAGCGGCGGCAGCTCGTCCGCGGGCTCGAAGCCGAAGATGCGCCCGTAGAACGCGAGCTCGGCCTCGGCCGCGCGGCGGATCGTCTCGGCCTTGCGGAAGCCGTGCTGCTCGCCCGGGAAGGCGAGGTAGGCGTACGGGATGCCCTTGCGGTCGAGGGCCGCCGCCATCGCCTCGGCCTGGGCGGGCGGCACGACCGGGTCCTCGAGGCCCTGCAGCAAGATCACCGGGCAGCTCAGGTCGTCGACGTGGTGGATCGGCGAGCGCTCGCGGTAGACGTCGGCCGCGGCCGGATAGGGGCCGACGAGGCGATCGAGGTAGCGCGACTCGAACTTGTGCGTGTCGCGCGCGAGCGCCTCGAGGTCGGCGACGCCGTAGTGGCTCGCGCCGGCGGCGAACGCGTCGGTCGCGGTGAGGGCGCGCAGCGTCGTGTAGCCACCGGCGCTCGAGCCGCGGATCGCGATCCGGGCGCCGTCGGCCTCGCCCGCCTCGGACAGGTGGCGGGCGGCGGCGACGCAGTCGGCGACGTCGACGATGCCCCACGCGCCGTCGAGCCGCTCGCGGTAGGCGCGCCCGTAGCCCGTGCTCCCGCCGTAGTTGACGTCGACGACGGCGAAGCCGCGGCTCGTCCAGAACTGGATCTCGACGTCGAGCGCGTCCGTCGTGCGGCCGGTCGGGCCACCGTGGGAGAGGACGAGGAGTGGTGGTCGCTCGCCCTCGGGCGCCGTCGCGTCCGGGTTCGCCGGCGGGTAGAAGAGCGCGTGGGCGGAGGCGCCGTCGCCGGCCGGGAAGGCGATCTCGCGCGGCACGGAGATCCAGGCCGGATCGAGGTCGCGCTCGGCCGCGGTGGCGATGACCTCCTCGTCGCCGCGCTCGAGGTCGACGACGACGATCGCCTGGCCCTTCGTCGGGCCGGCGCCCGAGTAAGCGACCCGCCGGCCGTCGCTCGCGAGCGTCCAGAACGGCGAGCGTTCGGCGTCCACGCGCTGCAGGTCGCCTCCAGGCGCGAGCCGCCCCAGCCACGTCCGGCCGCCCTCGGCGACGGCGCAGGCGATCGAGCCGTCGTCGAGGAACGCGTAGGTCTGCAGCCCGAAAGCCCACAGCGGCTCGCCGAGCTCGGCCTCGAGGTCGGTGAGCGCGCGCGGCCCATCGGGGTCGAGGCGGTACAGGTTCCACCAGCCGGTGCGGTCGGAGACGAAGTGCAGCGCACCGTCCGGGCTCCACGCCGGACAGACGATCGACTCCTCGGGGCCGCCGGCGACCCGCTCGCCGTCGACCCACAGCTCGGTGCCGTCCCACGGCATGCGCGGGTGCTCCCACGTCAGCCAGGCGAGCCGCTCGCCGCCGGGCGAGGGCCGCGGCGCGGCGAAGAAGTCGTGCCCGGTGGCCACGATCCGGACGTCGCCGCCGTGCGCCGGCAGCGTCACGAGCTCGTTGACCGCCTCGCCGCCGCCGTGGGTCTCGCGGACGCACACGAGCAGGTCGCCCCTCGCCGACAGGTCGGCGTAGCGCAGCGCGCGCGGCGTGGGCGGCTCGGGCGTGATCGGGTACGGCTCGCCGCCGGCGTCCTGGCGGTAGAGCCGGCCGTCGGCGTCGTTGGAGAACACGACGGCCGCGTCGCCGAGCGCCAGCCAGGCGCCGCCGCCGTACTCGTGCACGCGCGTGCGCACGTCGAAGCCGGCCGGAAGGATGTCGCGGCGTGCGCCGCTCGACTCTCGGCGCACGAGGACGGAGCGCCCGCCCTCGGCGGGGCGGCGCTCCGACCAGACCCGCGCGTCGCCCGCGAAGGCGGGCGCGCCGAGGCGCACCTCGCCGGCGAGCAGGACATCGGTGCTCAGCGCCGAGCGCCACGAGCCGTAGGGGGAGGCCACGCGGGCCAGTATGGCCGCGCGCGCACGCAGCGCGAGCGCTGGGGTCCCCGGCTCACGCCGCGAGGGCCGGTGAGCGGCCGCTGCCGGGGTCGGTTATCGAAGGATCCGGAACGGCGCCCGTTGTGCGGGACGGCCCGGGACCGAGACGACGAGCCGGTAGCGGCCGGGGCGCAGCTTGCGGGCGCTCAGCGCCCGCGTGTTGGCGCCCCGCTGGCCTACGACCGCCAGCGTGCGCACGCGCACCCACCGGCCGCGGGGCGAGGCGCGGTAGATGCGCATGGTGACCAGCGCCGGCGTGCTGAGCGTGAAGGCGACGGTGCTGCTCCGGCGGAACGAGGCGGGGCGCAGGCGCAGGGCGCTCAGGACCGCGCGGATGACGGGATCCGGCGTGACCGACGGCGTCTCGACCGCCACGGGCTCCGGGGCGGGCGGCTCTGGTTCGCTCTGCGCCGGCGGGGTCGGATCGGGCTGCGGGGCGGGCGGCTGCTCTACGGGGGGTGGCGGGGGCGGCGGGGCCGGGAGCGCGAGCGTGTTCTGCCAGTAGCGGTGCGTCGTGTCGTCGCCGGCCAGCAGCGGCAGGAACGGCATCGACTTGTCGATCGGCTGCTTGGTGGTCGTGACGTTGTTGAGATGCGTGTCGAGCGCGCTGGTCATCAACGGCATGCCGCGGCCGGGGTCGAACGCGATGTTGTCGAGGCTGGTCGTCTTGACGGTGATCCGGCCGCCGGTGCAGCACGGGCCGATCGTTGCGAACACGTGGATCTCCCGGCGGACGGGGTCGAGCTCGAGCTGCGGCCGGGTCGGATCATCGGCGACGGTGAACACCGTGTGCTGGCGCCACACGCCGGCGTCGTCGAGCACGAGCAGCTCGACGAGCGGATCGCTCGCCGCGTTCAGCGAGGTCTTGACCGCGGCGAAGACCTGCCCGGCCGGGTCGCCCTCCAGCGCCTTGAGGTTGATGTGGTCGTCGGAGAGCTCGGTGCCCTGGAGCGCGGCGGTCGGCGCCGACCACTGGTCGACCGGGTCACCGTCCGCGTGCGTGATCCACGTGAAGTTCCAGTCCGTGGTCTGGTTGCTGTACATCACGCCGACGTGCCCGGCGTAGCGCACGATCGCGGAGATGTCGTCGCCCGTCACCGTGGTGCTGCGGGGCAGCACGAACGGCGCGCTCCAGCTCGCGTCGTCGCCGATCGCCGCGTGCGCGACCTCGACCTTCGTGTCGACCGCGGTCAGGTCCGCGGGGTCCGGCTTCGCGTCGTGCGTCCACGTCGCCCACAGGCGGCCGGCGCCGTCGCGGTCGAGCACCGCCGCCTCGACGCCGTAGGTCGTCAGCGTGACGGGCCCGACGTCGCGGGTGTAGCTCTGCGTCGCCTTGTCGTAGCTGAAGCGCCGGTACTGCACGCCCGCCGCCGCCGTCGCCCCTTCCCGGGCGCTCACGGCGTTCAGGTGCGTGCCGTCCCAGAGCGCGTCGACCGAGACGTTGTCGCGGCTGTCGACCGACGTGCCAGTCGTCGTCCACTCGCCGTCGACGTCGCGATAGATCTGGAAGCCTCCCGCGGTCGTGTTGTAGAGGACGCCCCACCAGACGCCGTCGTTGAACCACAGCTTGCTCTGCGGCTTCTGGCCCGTGGGCGCGGTCGTGGGGTCGAAGCTCGGCCCGGCCGTGCCGACATCCGCCGCGCGAGCAGGCGCAGCGAGCGCGACGGTGCTCGCGAGAACGGCTAGGGCGAACGTCGCCCGACGTATCTGGACAACCGTGCAGTACATAGCGACGGCCCTCCGTGACCGTCCAGCGCAACTCTAGACCCGCGAGACCCGCACGCTCAATGGCAAGAGTTCGCATAGGTACTCTCAGCGACATGGCCACCGAGGACATCGAGCGACTCACGATCGCCCCGGTCGTCGGCCCGGACGACCCCCGCCGCTTCACCGACTCGGGCATCGAGGTCAAGCCGCTCTACGCCGAGGACGACCTCCCCGAAGACCTCGACGAGCGCCTCGGCGAGCCGGGCTCGTTCCCGTACACGCGCGGCGTGCACCGCGACATGTACCGCAAGCAGCTGTGGACGATGCGCCAGTACGCGGGCTACGCGTCGGCCAAGGAGTCCAACGAGCGCTACCGCTACCTGATCGAGCACGGCTCGACCGGCCTGTCGATGGCCTTCGACCTGCCCACCCAGCTCGGGCTGGACTCCGACGACCCGCGGTGCCTGGGCGAGGTCGGCCGCACCGGGGTGGCCATCGACACGATCGACGACATGCGCACGGCGTTCGACTCGATCCCGCTCGACGAGGTCTCCACGTCGATGACGATCAACGCCCCGGCCAGCGTGCTGCTGTGCCTCTACCAGATCGTCGGCGAGGAGCAGGGCGTGCCGAGCGAGAAGCTGCGGGGCACGACGCAGAACGACATCCTCAAGGAGTACATCGCGCGCGGGAACTTCATCTACCCGCCCGAGGGCTCGATGCGGCTGACGACCGACCTCTTCGCGTACTGCAAGGGGCGCGTGCCGAAGTGGAACACGATCTCGATCTCGGGCTACCACTTCCGCGAGAAGGGCTGCTCGGCCGTCCAGGAGGTCGCCTTCACGCTGGCCAACGGCATGGCCTATGTGCAGGCGGCGCTCGACGCCGGGCTCAAGGTCGACGACTTCGCCCCGCGGCTCGCGTTCTTCTTCAACGGCCACAACAACGTCTTCCAGGAGGTGGCGAAGTTCCGCGCCGCGAGGCGGATGTGGGCGGCGTTCATGAAGGAGCGCTTCGGCGCGGAGAACGAGAAGTCGATGATGCTGCGCTTCCATACGCAGACCGGCGGCGTGACGCTGACCGCGCAGCAGCCGGAGAACAACATCGCTCGCGTCGCGCTGCAGGGGTTCGCGGCGGTGTGCGGCGGGACGCAGTCGCTACACACCAACGGCTACGACGAGGCGCTGGCGCTGCCGACCGAGCGCGCCGCGCGGATCGCGCTGCGCACGCAGCAGATCATCGCCCACGAGTCGGGCGCGGCGTTCAGCGTCGACCCGTTCGCCGGCTCGTACTACGTCGAGGCGCTGACCGACGAGATCGAGGCGCGCTCGCGCGAGCTGATCGCCAAGATCGACGAGCTCGGCGGAAGCGTCAACGCGATCGACTTCATCAAGCACGAGATCGAGGAGTCGGCCTGGGGCTACCAGGAGCGCTACCGCCAGGGGCAGGACATCGTCGTCGGCGTGAACAAGTACGTCACCGAGGACGTCGAGGTGCCCGAGACGCTGCGCGTCGACCCGCAGGCCGAGCGCGACCAGGTCGAGCGCCTGAAGGCGTTCAAGGCCGACCGCGACCAGGAGCTCGTCCAGCGGCGGCTGCAGGAGCTGCGCAACGCGGCCGAGGGCAAGGACAACCTGCTGCCGTTCATCCACGACGCGCTGCGCGACCGCGCCTCGATGGGCGAGGTGTGCGGCGCGATGCGCGACGTGTTCGGGGAGTACCAGCCGAGTGATTAGCACGGCGCCGGGCATCCGGCCCGCGCCCTTGATACCGGGCGGCTTCGTCCGGCCGCCGTTGACCGGGTAGGCGGCTCCGCCGCCTGACCCTCTAGCGTCCCGCGCATGCTCGCGGTGATCTTCTACGACGTCGTCAAGTGGCTGCACATCATGGCGGTGGTCGTCGCCTTCGGCGGCGTGTTCACCTATCCCGTGTGGTACCGGTTCGTGCTCGCGGCCTCGCCCGCCGATCGCGTGATGTTCCATCGCGCCCAGGGGTTCATCGGCCAGTGGGTGATCAGCCCCGGGCTGCTGGTCATCGTCCTGGCCGGCGTCTACATGGCGACCGATCGGGACCTGTGGGACGAGATGTGGGTGACGATCCCCCTGCTCATCGCGATCGGGATCGGCGCGCTCGGCGGCGTGTTCTTCGGGCCGAAGGAGGCGAAGCTGGCCGAGCTCGCCGCGGCCGGCGGCGGGCCCGAGTACGAGCGGATCTTCGCGCAGGTGCGCAACGTGGGCTACGTCGCCCTGACGCTCGTGGCGATCGCGGCCTACATGATGGTCACGAAGCTCGGCTCCTGAGCATCGTCTGAACGCGCGGGCGCGTAGGGTGCGGGCTGCGTCACGCGCGAAAGGAGCCCATTGTGAGGCTGTCGCACTTCTCCGTGGCCGTCGTCGCCGCGGTCACCCTGACGCTCGCCGGGGCCGCTCCCCCCGCCGGCGCCCAGTCGTACACGAAGGATCCGGTCGTCGTCGCCGACGGCCTCAACAACCCCCGCGGGCTGGCCTTCGGGCCCGATGCCTCGCTCTACATCGCCGAGGCCGGCC
>DASXRF010000281.1:0-5093 GCA_036506755.1 Solirubrobacteraceae bacterium
GGCACGACGACGATGGCGATCGCCGAGGGCACCGACTGCCGCTTCACACGCCTGTCGAGCGCCGGCTTCGACACGTTCGCCGGCCAGCTGGCCGAGCGCGCCGGGATCGCCATCGACGCCGCCCGCCATCGCCTGATGGTCGCCGGCTCGGAGGAGCTGACCGACGACGCGCTCGCGCGCTCGGTGCTCGACGCCGGCGCCGACCAGCTCGGCGACGACCTGCGCACGTCCATCGAGTTCTTCGCCTCCCAGTGGGGCGGCACCGTCGGCGAGATCGTCGTCACGGGCACCGCGCTCGGCGTCCCCGGCTTCCTCGCCGTGCTCGAGAAGCGCGCCGGGCTGCCGGTCAAGCCCGGCCAGCTCCAGGGCTCCCCCGAGGCGCTCGGCGGCCTGGAGCCGTGGCGCGTCTCCCTGGCCGGCGGCCTGTCCGTCGAGGAGGTGGCGGCATGAAGGCGGTCAATCTCATCCCGCGCGACGCGCAGCGCTCGTTCACGGCGCTTCGCGGCCTCGGCGTCGGCACCACGACGCTCCTGGGGGCCCTCACCGTCGCCCTCGTCCTCGTGACGAGCTACGTCGTGATGGCGAACAACGTCAACGGCAAGCGCGACGAGCTCGGCCGCGTCAACGCCGAGGTCGCCGCCGCCCAGCGGCAGGTGTCCGCGCTCAAGCCGTACGCGGACGCCGAGCAGCTGCGTCAGTCGCTGCTGGAGCGCGTGCGCAGCCTGGCCGGCGGGCGCTTCGACTGGCCCGCCGCGCTCTCGGACCTCGCGCGCGCCTTCCCGAGCGATGCGACCCTCACCGACTTCGACGGCTCGGCCGGCGACGCCGCCGCCGGGCCGAAGGTCGCCCTGAGCGGCTGCACGCCCTCGCACGACGCGGTGGCGCGCCTCATCGACCGCCTCCGCGCCGTCAAGCTCGTCAGCGCCGTGGCGCTGCAGTCCAGCACCATCGGCGAGGCCGGCGCGAGCGCCGGCTGCCCGCGCAGCGAGCAGTTCAAGCTCACCGTGACGATGAAGGGCCCGGCCGTCGCCGGCGCCGCCGCCGGGGCGACCGCGCCGGCGACCGCCGCCCCGGCCGCGACCCCGGCGACGACGAGCCCTGCGACCCCCACGCCCGCGCCCGCCACCGGAGGAACGCCGTGACCCAGCGCGACAAGATCCTGATCGTCCTCGCCGCGGCCATCGCCGTGCTCGCCGGCGGCTGGTTCTTCATCGCCCAGCCGAAGCGCGGGGACTCGCGCGCGCTCGACGCGCAGCTCACCGCCGCGCGCACCGAGCTGGCCGGGACCGCGTCGCGCGCGGCGCAGTACCGCGCCGCCCGCGCGGCGCTGCTGAAGCACCCCGAGGTCTTCACCAAGGCCGGCCGCGCGCTGCCCAGCCGCGTCGCCATGCCCGACCTGCTGCGCGCGCTGACGCGTACCGCGCGCGGCACCGGCGTGAGCGTCAACGAGCTGACCACCGGCGCCGGCACGTCGTCGACGCCGGGCATCGGCAGCGTCAACCTGGAGCTGGGCTTCGGCGGGAACTTCCTGTCGCTCCAGCGCTACCTCGCACGCCTGCAGCGCTTCGTCGAGGTCTCGAGCAAGGACGTCGCCGCGCGCGGCCGCCTGGTCTCGCTCGACAGCGTGCACCTCTCGGCCGGTGAGGAGAAGAAGGGCCTCAGCGCCAAGGTGTCGGCCACCGTCTACGTCCTGCAGCCCGGCGCGCTGAGCGTCGGCGCGACGCCGGCGGCGGCCACGACCGCCGCGCCGGCCGCCGCGTCCGCGACGCCCGCCCCCGCGTCCACCTCGACTGCAGGAGTGACCCCGTGAGCCTGCTGCGCACCACCGCCCGCGACCTCGTCGACCGCCGGCTCTGGCCGCTGGTCGCGCTGCTCGCCGTCGCGCTCGTCGCCATTCCCGTCGTCTTCCTGCGCCCGAGCCCGGGCGCCGTGGACGAGGCCGCGGCTCCGGCCGCCGCGCCGGTCGCCCCCGCCGCCACGCCGGCCGCGGGCGCCGCTGTCGGCGCCGCCGCCCCGGCCGACGCCACGGCCGACCCGGCCGTGACGCTGACCAGCTCGCCGTTCGCCGCCGCGTTCGGCGCCGGACTCGACCTGCCGCCCGCCATGGAGGGCCTGCTCAAGGCCACCACCGGTCCCGACGACCGCGAGGCCGTCGCCGGCGCGCCGCTGCGCGACCCGTTCGCGGTCGCCAGCGCCTCGTCGGCGACAGGCGGCTCCGCCGCGGTGGCCGCGCCGGCCGCCTCGGCCGCGTCCGCCCCGGCGACCATGACCACCGCCGAGGCCGCCGCTCCGGTGAGCACCCCGGCCCCCGCCTCCCAGTCCGCGTCGGCGCCGGCCTCCGACCCGGCGCCCGCCGCGCCCAGCACCCCGGCCACGCCCGTCAGCGACACGTCGGGGACCGACGACCACTGGACGATCTTCCACGCCGACGTGCGCTTCGGCGCCGTCGAGAGCTCGCCGGTCTACCACGACGCCCGCCGCCTGACCGCGTTCCCGTCCTCGGTGACGCCGGTCGCCGTCTTCCTCGGCGTCATGCGCGGCGGCTGGGGCGCGGCCTTCGCCCTCCGCGACGGCTCGCAGCCGACCGGCGCGCCGTCGTGCCGGCCGCGCAAGCAGATCTGCACCTGGGTGATCCTGCACCCGGGCGAGGAGATCACGCTGAACTTCACCGACCCGGAGACCAAGGCCGTCACGCCCTACCGGCTCAAGCTCGAGCGCATCAAGAGCACGGTCGTGACGCCCGACGCCGGCCGCGCCGCCAACCATCGCGTCTCGCCGGCCGGCCGCTGCCTGCTCGGCCCGCTGGCCGCGTACCGCTACGACACCCGCTCGGGGACGCTCGCTCCGCGTCCGGAGCTGAAGGGCTGCCGCTACGGCACGCCGACCCGGGGCGACGCGAAGGCGGCCTCGGTGAGCGTCGCCCACATCGGATGATCGCGCTGCTGGTGGGCGCCGGGCTGCTCGGCGCCATCATCGGCTCGTTCCTCAACGTCGTCGTGTGGCGCCTGCCGCGCGGCGAGTCGCTGGTGCGGCCGCGCTCGCGCTGCCCGCGCTGCGCGTCGCCGATCCGCGCGCGCCACAACGTGCCCGTCCTCTCGTGGCTGTGGCTGCGCGGGCGCTGCGCGGACTGCCGGGCGCCGGTGCCGGTGCGCTACCCGCTCGTCGAGGCGCTGACCGCCGGCCTCTACGTGGCCGTCGTGGCGGCGACCGGCGCCGGCGGCGACGCGATCGTCGGGCTGCTGCTCGTCTCCGCGCTCGTGCCGATCGCGCTGATCGACCTCGACACCCAGAAGATCCCCAACGTGATCACCGGGCCGGCCGCGCTGGCCGGCGTCGCCGCCACGCTCGCGCTCCAGCCTGGCGCGCTGCCCGAGCGCCTGCTCGCCGGCGTCCTCGCCGGCGGCGCGCTGCTCGCGGTCGCGCTCGCCGCGCCGCGGGGCATGGGCATCGGCGACGTCAAGCTCGCGGGCGTCCTGGGCCTCTATCTCGGCCGCGCGGTCGCCCCGGCGCTGTTCGTCGCGCTCGCGACCGGCAGCGCGGTGGGGGTCGTGATCGCCTCGCGCCGCGGCGTCGCCCGCGCGCGCAAGACCCGCATCCCCTTCGGCCCGTTCCTCGCCGTCGGCGGCGTCGCCGGCGTGCTCGCGGGCGCGCAGCTCGTCGACTGGTACCTGCGGACGTTCGTCTAGTCAGCGCCCGGCGGGCTTCAACCGAACGCTCAGAACGCCGAGACAAACGCCATGTTCGACGTCCACGCCGCCCTTCGCGCGCTGGTCGAGTCCGGCGGCTCCGATCTGCACCTCAAGGTTCCCTCGCCGCCGCTCATCCGCGTCGACGGCGACCTCCAACCGCTCGACGGCGCAGTCCCGCTGATGCCCCAGGACACCGAGGCGGTCCTCGACGTGCTGCTCGGCGACCCCGCGCGCCGCACGGAGTTCGACGCCGAGCGCGAGGTCGACTTCGCCTACGCGATCCCCGGCCTCGCCCGGTTCCGCGTCAACGCCTTCCTCCAGCGGGGCAGCGTCAGCCTGGTCTGCCGCGCCATCCCGTTCGGCATCAAGACCGTCGACGAGCTCGACCTGCCCGAGGTCCTCAAGGACATCGCCCAGGAGGAGCGCGGCATCGTCCTTGTGACCGGCACCACCGGGTCGGGCAAGTCGACGACGCTCGCGGCGATGATCAACCACATCAACGAGCGCATGCACCGTCACGTGGTCACGATCGAGGACCCGATCGAGTTCCTGCACCAGGACAAGCGCTCGATCGTCAACCAGCGCGAGATCGGTCAGGACACCGAGTCCTTCGCCCGCGCCCTGCGCCGCGTCCTGCGCCAGGACCCCGACGTGATCCTCATCGGCGAGATGCGCGACGACGAGACGGTGCGCACCGCGCTGAGCGCCGCCGAGACCGGCCACCTCGTGTTCTCGACGCTGCACACCGTCGACGCGCCCGAGGCGATCAACCGCATCGTCGACTTCTTCCCGCCCTACGAGCAGAAGCAGGCTCGCTCGATGCTCGCCGGCACGCTGAAGGGGATCGTCTCGCAGCGCCTCGTCCCCGCCGCGTCGGGCCAGGGCCGCGTCGCCGCCTGCGAGATCCTGCGGATGACCGGCCGCGTCCGCGACATGATCATCGACCCGGACCAGACGGGCCAGCTGCCGACGGTGATCGCCGAGGGCGAGTACTACGGCATGCAGACCTTCGACCAGGCGCTGTTCCACCACCTCAAGGCCGGGCGCGTCAACCTCGCCGACGCGGTGCGCTGCGCGAGCAGCCCGCACGACTTCAAGCTCCTCGTTGCCGCCGACGGCCGTCGCGGGACGACGATGGACGACCTCGTGCGCGCGGCGTAGCTCGGTTTTTCGTCCAGCGGTTCCCGTGACCCGCGCGCGCGCGGTGCGCCCGGCCGATCTCCGAGGCGTGGCACCCCGGCTCCGTCACGACGAGCCCGGCTTCGCGCTCGTCGAGGTGCTGATCTCGGCGGTGCTGGTCGCGATCATCTCGGTGGGCGTGCTGGCGGCGCTCGACGCCACGTCCGCGACGTCGGCGCGCGAGCGCACGCGCTCGCAGGCCAGCGCGTTCGCGCAGGCCGACCA
>DASXRF010000282.1:0-7510 GCA_036506755.1 Solirubrobacteraceae bacterium
GGGCTGCTCGCCGCCGCGGCGAGCTCGCTGCCGGTGCTCCAGGGCCGCCGCGCCGGGCGGCCGCGGGGCTGAGCGGCCGCCCGGCTGGGCAGGAATCTCCGGGCTACTGGTGAGAGAGTTCAACCAATAGATAGGCTGTGCCTCCCATGGCGGCGGCCGTCTCGCTCGAGCCACAGGCCGTGGCCGCGCTGCGCACGCTGACCGCCCACGCCGCGCGGCTGCTCGGCGTCGGGCACGCCACCGTCCTGCTGCGCGAGAGCGGCGAGCCGGGGCGCCTCGGCGTGGCCGCCTCGGTCGGCCTCGGCGCCGCCGACGCCGACACCGTCTCCCGGTGCCTGGCCACGGCCGACCCGGTCCTGGCCGGCGGCGGGCGCTTCGAGCGCGGCGACGCCGCCGCCGCGTGCGCGTGCGTGCCGATCGTGCGCGACGACGGCACGGTCGCCGGCGTCCTGGCCGCGGCCGCGCCCGGCGGGGACCGCCGGTTCGACGACGACGACGTCGAGACGCTCGCCCAGGTGGCCGCAGTCGTCGGCGGCCTGCTGGACCAGGCGCAGAGCAGCCGCCGGCTCGCCAAGACCTTGCGCGCCGGCATCGAAGCGCTGGCCTCGCTGCTCGACCTGCGCGACGGCTACACCGCGCGCGACGCCGGCGAGGTGGCGCGGCTCGCCGGCGCCGTCGGCGGGCGCCTCGGGCTCGATGACGCCGCGCTCTCCGAGCTCGACGTCGCCGCTCGCGTGCACGACCTCGGCAAGATCGGCGTGCCCGACGCCATCCTCCAAAAGCCCGGGCGCCTGGATGCGCAGGAGCGCGCGGTCATGGAGCGCCACGCGGTCTGGGGCGCCGAGACGCTCGGCCGCATCCCCGGGCTGGAGGGCATCGCGGAAATCGTCCGCAGCCACCACGAGCGCTGGGACGGCCGCGGCTACCCCGCCGGCCTCGCCGGGACGGAGATCCCCGTCGCCGCGCGGATCATCGGGGCCTGCGAGGCCTATCGCGCGCTCACGAGCGACCGCCCCTACCGGCGTGCCCTGGACCCCGACCGCGCCGCCGGCCTGCTCGCCCAGGGCGCCGGCGGCCACTTCGACCCGGACGTCATCGAGGCGCTGTTGGCCGTCGTGGGCGAGCGTGGCGACGAGGAGCGTCCGGCGCCCACCGCCGCGCCGCACGCGCGGCCGCGCGGCGTGCCGCCCGCGCCGGCGCCGGCCGGCGGCGAGCGCCACCCGCTGCCGGCGGCCTTCGAGCGCCTGGACGGCCTGCCCGCGCTGGCCGAGTCGCGCGACCGCGTGCTCGCGGTCCTGCGCTCGCCGCAGCCCTCGTCCGGAGCCATCGCCGACGCGGTCGAGTCCGACGTCGGCCTGCTCATCGCCGTGCTGCGCCTGGCCAACCGCGCGCGCGCCGGCGCGCGCATCGCCGGCGTACGCCAGGCCGTCCAGGCGCTGACCCCCGAGGGGGTCGAGCAGCTCGCCGGCCGCATCGCGGTCGCCGACTTCTTCGAGCGCCGTCCCGCCTGGCCGACGCCGGCCGAGCCCTTCCGCGCCCACGCCGTGGCCGTCCGGCGCGCGGCCGACCGGCTTGCCGAAGAGACCGGCTTCCGCGAGGTCGACGAGCTGCTGGCCGGCGCGTTGCTGCACGACGTCGGCAAGCTCGTCCTCGGCCACGCCTACCCGGGCTATCCCGACGAGGTCCATGCCGGCGCGCGCACGCCCGACGAGCGGATCCGCGCGGAGCGGCGGGCGCTCGGCATCGACCACGCGCTCGTGGGCGGGGTCCTTCTGCGCCGGTGGGGGCTGCCCACCGGCCTGGCGCGCGCCGTCGAGCGCCACCACACCGACGACCCGGCGCCGGAGCCCGCGCTCCTGCGCCTCGCCGACATGCTCGCCCAACACGCCCAGGGCGCCCCGGTGGATCCGCAGCGGCTGCTAGAGGCCGCCCGCCGCGTCGGCCTGACGCCCGCGGCGCTGCGCGCCGTCATGTTCGAGCTGCCGACGTCCGGCCCGGCCCGGCGCCGCCCGGCCGAGCCGTGCCCGCTGACCGACAAGGAGCTGGCGACGCTGCGCGGGCTCGCCGAGGGCAAGGTCTACAAGGAGATCGCCGCCGACCTCGGCATCGCCACGAGCACGGTGCGCAGCCACTTGCACAAGACGTACAGGAAGGTCGGCGCGAGCGACCGCGCCCAGGCCGTCCTGATGGCCACCGAGCGCGGCTGGCTGTAGGCCCCCACCCGGGGGTGGCGACGACCACACCGCGGTGCCGCGCCGACCACGCCGGGGGTCCCTGGGAGCGCCGCCCCGGCGCGTCGATGCTGCCTGGCGTCCACTCCCCAGGAGGCCTCGCCCCGATGCACCTCGCAGCACGCCGTTCCCAGCTCCGCCTGTTCCTCGCCGGCTGCCTGGCCGTGGCGCTGATCGCGCTCGCCGCGCCCGCGCTCGCCCCCGCGTCGTCGACCATCGTCAACCCCGAAGGGACCGCCTCGGTGCCGTGGCAGGTCTTCCTCGAGGCCGACAACGGCGACGGCACGTACGACATGTGCGGCGGCACGGTCCGCGACGCGACCCACGTCGTCACGGCTGCGCACTGCCTCTACGACGAGAGCGGCGCGCGGTACGCGCCTCACCAGCTCACCGTCGAGGCCGGCGTCGTCGACCTGGCCCATCCCGAGAGCACCACGCAGGCGCGCGGCGTCAGCGCCGCCCGCGCCTTCCCGGGCTATGACGCCGCTGCGGCGTGGGGCGACGCCGCCGTCCTGACGCTCGACCAGCCGCTCGACCTGAGCGATCCCTCGGTCGTCGACGCCCTGCCGCTCGTCGACGTCGGTGACACCACCACGACGCAGGCCGTCATCTCCGGCTGGGGGACGAGCACCGAGGGCGGCAACAGCCCCGACCAGCTGGCCTACGCGTTCGTCGACGTCTATGACAGCTCGGCGTGCTCGAACTACGGCGCCGCCTTCGACCCGCAGGTCATGCTGTGCGCCGGGCGCGACCTGGGCTCGGGCAGGATCGTCGACAGCTGCCAGGGCGACAGCGGCGGCCCGCTGGCCCGGTCGGACGACGCCGGCAACGCCGACGCGCTCATCGGCATCGTGAGCTGGGGCAACGGCTGCGCCAAGCCGGGCTTCCCGGGGATCTACACCAACGTCGCCGACCCCGCCATCCACGCGTTCCTGAGCGCGTAGCCGAACCAGCAGCCCATGGGACCGAGAAGCCCCGCCCCGGCGGGGCTTCTTCGCGTTCCGGCCACGCACCCGTCATGCTGCGCGGCGATGGAGGTCGCGGGCAAGGTCGTCGTGGTGACCGGCGGAGCCGGCGGCATCGGCCGCGCGCTGGCGCGCCGGATGGCCGCCGAAGGGGCGGCGGGCGTCGTGGTCGCCGACCTCGACGGCGCGGGCGCCGAGCGCGTCGCCGGCGAGGTCGAGGCGGCCGGCGGTCGCGCGGTCGGCGTCGGCGGCGACGTCACGACCGACGAGAACGTGCGCGCGCTGCTCGAGCGGGCCGAACGGGACTACGGGCCCGTCGACGTCTTCTGCGCCAACGCCGGCGTGGCGGTCGGCGGCGACCCGCACACGACGCCGCAGGCCGAGTGGGACCTCGCCTTCGACGTCAACATCCGCGCCCACGTCGTGGCCGCCCGCCTTCTGCTGCCCGGCTGGCTCGAGCGCGGATCCGGATGCTTCCTCTCCACCGCGTCGGCGGCCGGGCTCGTCACCCAGATCGGCTCGGCGCCGTACGCGGTGACCAAGCACGCCGCGGTCGCGTTCGCCGAGTGGCTGTCGATCACCTACGGCGAGCGGGGCGTCCACGTCGCCTGCCTGTGCCCGATGGGCGTCAACACCGAAATGCTGCACGCCGGCGGCGACGAGAACGTCGCCAGCGCCACGGTCACCGCCGCCGGCGCGGTGCTCGAGCCCGAGGACGTCGCCGACGCCGTGATCGAGGGCCTGCGCGCGGAGCGCTTCCTCATCCTCCCCCATCCCGAGGTGCTGACCTTCTTCCAGCGCAAGGCGAGCGACTACGACCGCTGGCTGGCCGGCATGCGCCGCCTGCAGCGGACGGTCACCCCGCCGGCGCCGGCGGGCTGACCGTCTGCCACACGCCGGTCCACCGCTCGCCGGCGGGCGGCTCCGGCATCGTCGAGCGGATCAGCGTGCGCAGCTCGCGCAGGGCGACGGGCAGCGTCGTGAGGTCGAACATGCCCGTCGCGTCGATGTCGGCCAGGATCGCCAGGCAGCGCTTCAGCGCCGCCTCGTTGGCCGCGGCCCACGCCTGCAGGCGCGCCCCGGCGTCGCCCTCCTCGGGCCCGGCCTGGAGGATGTCGGCGGTCAGCTCGCCGTGCAGCGCGAACAGATCGTCGCGCAGCGCCGCGCGCGCCATCGCCGCCCAGCGGTCGTCGCGGGGCAGCGCGGCGATGCGGTCGCGCAGCCAGTGCAGCCGCAGCCGGCCGCCGATGAGGAAGTGCAGCGCGACGACGTCGTCTAGCGCGCGGCCCGTGGCCTGCTCGGCCTCGACCACGTCCAGTGCGGAGAACAGGGCGTTGAGGCTGGCCACCCGCTCGGCGAGCGGGGCGGGGACGCCGGCCTCGCCGAGCCGGGCGACGCGGTCCTCCCACGCCTGGCGGTCCGCGTCGACGAGCACGCCCGGCACCGCCGCCGTCACCGTGCGGGCGCCGGGCGCGTAGCGGGCGAGCGTCCCCGCGATGTCGATCGGGTGGCGGCGGTTGCGCAGCAGCCAGCGCGTGGCGCGCTCGACCAGCTTGCGTCCCTCCAGCAGCATGTCGACCTGCGTCGCCGTGTCGACGCGGTTGTCGAGCGCCTCGATCTGCTCCCAGAACGGGCGCATCTCGTAGACCTCGCGGGCGACCGCATACGCCCGGGCGATGTCGGCGGCGGACGCGCCGGTCTCCTCGCGCAGCCGCCACAGGAACGTGATGCCGGCGCGGTCGACCAGGCTGTTGGCCACGCGCGTGGCGATGATCTCGCGGCGCAGGCGATGGCGCTCGAGCGCCTCCGGGAAGCGCTCGGACAAGGGCCCGGGGAAGTAGCGCGCGAGGTCCTCGGACAGATGGGCGTCCTCGGGCAGGTCGGACTCGAGCAGGTCCGCGTAGAGCATGACCTTGCTGTAGGCGAGGAGGACGGCGAGCTCGGGCTGGGTGAGCCCCTGGCGGCTCGCGCCCCGCTCGGCGATCGCCTCGGCGTCGGGGAGGAACTCGAGCGCGCGGTCCAGGCGGCCGGCCTGCTCGAGGCTGCGCATGAAGCGGTCGTGCACGTGCAGCATTCCGGCCGCCTGCGCGCTGGCCAGCGACAGCGCCTGGGTCTGGCGGTAGCTGTCGAACAGCACCGTGTCGGCGACGGCCTCGGTCATCTCGGCGAGCAGCTCGTTGCGCTGCTTGACGGTCAGGTCGCCCTCGGCCACGACCGAGTCGAGCAGCACCTTGATGTTGACCTCGCGGTCGGAGGTGTTCACGCCCCCGACGTTGTCGATCGCGTCCGTGTTGATGCGCCCGCCGGCGAGCGCGAACTCGATCCGCCCGCGCTGGGTGAACCCGAGGTTGCCGCCCTCGCCGACGACGCGGCAGCGCAGGTCGGCGCCGTTGACGCGAACCGCGTCGTTGGCCTTGTCGCCGGCGTCGGCGTGGGTCTCGGTGGCCGCCTTGACGTACGTGCCGATGCCGCCGTTCCACAGCAGGTCGACGGGCGCGCAGAGCAGCGCGTGGATGAGCGCGGTGGGCGTCATGCGCTCGGCCTCGACGCCGAGCGCCTCGCGCACTGACGGCGCGAGCGGGATCGACTTGGCCGTCCGCGGCCACACGCCCCCGCCCTCAGAGATCAGCTTGGGGTCGTAGTCGGCCCACGACGAGCGCTCGAGCTCGAACAGCCGGCGCCGCTCGGCCCAGCCCGTCTCGGCGTCGGGGTCGGGGTCCAGGAAGACGTGGCGGTGGTCGAAGGCCCCGATCAGCCGCGTGTGGCGCGAGAGCAGCATGCCGTTGCCGAACACGTCGCCCGACATGTCGCCGATGCCCACCGCGGTGAAGTCGGTCGACTGGATGTCGACGCCCAGCTCGCGGAAGTGGCGCTTGACCGACTCCCAGGCCCCGCGCGCGGTGATGCCCATCTTCTTGTGGTCGTAGCCGGCCGAGCCGCCCGAGGCGAACGCGTCGCCCAGCCAGAACCCGTACTCGCCGGCGATGCCGTTGGCGGCGTCCGAGAAGGTCGCCGTTCCCTTGTCCGCGGCGACCACGAGGTACGGGTCGTCGTCGTCGTAGCGCACGACCGCGGGCGGCCCGACGACGCGCCCGTCGACGATGTTGTCGGTCAGGTCGAGCAGGCCGCAGATGAACGTGCGGTAGCAGGCGACGACCTCGGTGACCAGCGTGTCGCGCCCGCCGGACGACGGCAGCCGTTTGACGACGAAGCCGCCCTTGGCGCCCACGGGCACGATCACCGCGTTCTTGACCATCTGCGCCTTCATGAGGCCGAGGATCTCGGTGCGGAAGTCCTCGCGGCGGTCCGACCAGCGCAGCCCGCCGCGCGCGACCTTGCCGCCACGCAGGTGCACGCCCTCGGTGCGCGGCGAGTACACGAAGATCTCGAAGCGCGGCCGCGGCGCGGGTACGACGGGGATGCGCGACGGGTCGAGCTTGAACGACAGGTAGGGCTTGCGGCCGCCATCGGCGGCGGTCTGGAAGTAGTTGGTCCGCAGCATCGCGACGACGACCGTCAGGAAGTTGCGCAGGATGCGGTCCTCGTCGAGGCTCTCGACGCCGTCGATGGCCTCCTCGATGCCGGCGGCGATCTCCTCGGCCGCGTCGGTGTCGCCGCCGCGCGCCGGGTCGAAGCGCGCGCAGAACAGGTCGACGAGCGCGCCGGCGATCTCGGGATGGGCGAGCAGCGCCTGCTCCATGTACGCGTTCGAGAACGCGGTCCGGGCCTGGCGCAGGTAGCGGGCGATGGCGCGCAGGACGGTGATCTCGCGCCAGCTGAGCGCCGTGCGCAGGACGAGCGCGTTCATGCCGTCGTCGTCGCTTGAGCCGTGCCAGACGCGGGTGAACGCGTCGGCGAAGCGCTCGCGCACCGCGTCGATGTCGACGGCGCCGTCGGCCGCCTGGACCAGGCCGAAGTCGTAGATCCACGTCGGCGGGTCGCCCGCCGGGGTCACCTCGTAGGGGCGCTCGTCGCCGACGCGCAGCCCGAGGTGCTGCAGGATCGGCAGCACGTCGGACAGCGAGGCCGCCGCGCCCGCGCGCAGCAGCTTGCAGCGCAGCTCGGTCGCCGGCGCCTCCAGCGGGCGGTAGAGGCTGACCGCGAGGTTGCCGTGCTCGGGCAGCTCCTCGATGCGCCGGATGTCGACGACCGCCGAGCGCGCCACCCAGTCGGCGCGGTATGCCGTCGGGAACGCCCGGCCGTAGCGGTGGAAGAGCTCGTTGCCGTGCTCCTCGCCGAACTCGGTGACCAGCGCGTCGTGCAGGTCGTCGACCCACGACCGCGTCGCCTCGACGATGCGCTGCTCGATGTCGG
>DASXRF010000283.1:0-1806 GCA_036506755.1 Solirubrobacteraceae bacterium
CCGCCGGGGGTGACGTCGATGGGGCCCGCCTCCGATTATTGCCGGTTCAGCGCGCCAAGACGAGCCCCGCGGCGAGAAAGCTCGCCAGCGCGGGGAGGGCTGCGAAGGGCGGCGCGAGCAGCGCCAGGGCCGCCTGGCCGACAACCATCAGCATGAGCGCGGTGGAGCGCCTCACCGCGCGCCCGAGCCTGTGAAGATCGTCGTGAACGTCTTGACGCAGACCGCCAGGTCGATCGCGAGCGAGCGGTGGCGCAGGTACCAGAGGTCGTACGAGAGCTTGTCCGCGGTTCCCTCGGCGTCGGCGGTGTAGCCGCGGCGCAACTGCGCCCAGCCGGTGATACCCGGCTTGACGAGGTGGCGGCGGGTCCAGAACGGCACCGCGTCGCGCAGCTGGTCGAGGAACTCGGGCCGCTCCGGGCGCGGGCCGACGATCGACATCTCGCCCTTCAGCACGTTGACGAGTTGCGGCAGCTCGTCGAGCCGCGTCTTGCGCATCACTCGGCCCACCCTCGTGACGCGCGGGTCGTCACAGGCCGCCCATGCCGCGCCGGCCGCCTCGGCGTCGACCCGCATCGTGCGGAACTTGTAGATCGTGAACGGCTTGCCGCCCTCGCCGAGGCGCGTCTGCCGGAAGATCACCGGCCCGGGCGTGCGCCGCACGGCGAGCCAGAGGATCGGGAACAGCCACGCCGTCGCCGCGAGCGCGACGACGGCGACCGCGAGGTCGAACGTGCGCTTCGCGAAGCGCGTGTACGAGCGCTGGTACAGGTGCAGCACGTTCATGAACCACGCCGGCTTCAGCGTCTGCACCGGCACGCGGCCGAAGGCGTGCTCGTAGAACTCCGAGACTCCGACGACCTTGAAACCGATCGTCGCGACGTCGAGTAGCCGCTCGAACGCGTCCGGCCGGGAGTCGACCGACGCGAGGACCACGATCTCGGGGCGATGGCGCTCCACGAGACCGCCGATGTCGTCGAGGCGGTCGTCAGGGACGAGCGCCGCCAGGTCGAAGGGCGCCTCCTCGCAGCTCCCGAGCTCACGCGCCAGCCCGGCGCCGCCGTCGTCCTCGCCGATCACGAGCACGCGCCGGCGCCCTGCGAGGCTGCGGTGGACGAGCCCTTCCCACGCCCACGAAAGGACGAAGACCGCGCCGGCCATCTCCAGCAGAACGAGCCCCGACAGGTGCAGGTCGAGCCAGACGCCGAGCGCGGACACGCCGACGGCGCCAGTCGCGGTGCCCATCGCCGACGCCAGAGCCGGGCCCATCGTGAGCAGCGTCAGGCGCGCGGCGTCGAACGACTTCTGGAGCGTGACGAACCAGACGGCGGCGATCACGGTCCCGAGCGCGACCGCGTGGCCGAGCGACGGGGCGCGGTGCGCCAGGAGGGCGTACGCGGGCAGCCAGACGACCCCGAAGCGCCCCGCCGTCGCCAGATACGCCGCCGTCGTCCGCCCCACCCGCAGCGTCCGCACCGGCCCTGCGACCGGCACCGGCAGCGCCTCGACGCTCTCCCGCACCCTTGGACTCACCACTCTGCCCCCGTCATAGCCGGATGCGGCGCGCTACATCTGCGAGCGATGGCGCGCGGTCGTGCGGAGGAGGAGGCCGCAGCCGATCAGCGCCAGGCCGACGACCGCGAAGAGCGCGAGCTCGGCGCCCGTGAACGGCAGCGCGCCGCTCGTCCTCGTGGCCGAGGCCGGCGCGGCCGTGGCCCTCGTCGGCGTGACCTTGACCGCCGCCCTGGCCGGCTTCGCCTTGGCGACGATCGTCTTCCGCTGTGCGGCCACCCCCGCGACCGGCGCGGC
>DASXRF010000284.1:0-6139 GCA_036506755.1 Solirubrobacteraceae bacterium
CACCCGCTGGTACGCCACCCCCTTGCTCGAGGCGCTGCCCGACCGCGAGAGCCGTGCCGCGGTCGTCGCCGTGTGCGAGGCGATGACCGCGTCGCAACCCGTCGTCGTGCCTCGCCGGCGAGGACGCATGGCGGGCTCATAGCGGCACGTGCGGCTCATGCGGCTGATGTCGCGGACACGTGTCGCGGACCGGTGTCGCGGATCCGCCTTGGTGAGAACCTTCTCTACGTCTTCGAGCCCGCACTTGCATCCTGCGTGCATCTCCGGCGCGAGGCCATCCACAACGCGAGGCCCGGCAAGTCAAAAAGACAAATAGATGCAGGGCCTTCGAACGAACGATGGGCGCGGCTGGTTTCGAACCAGCGACCTCTCGCGTGTGAAGCGAGCGCTCTCCCACTGAGCTACGCGCCCTGGGAGCGTCGATCGTAGCGCCCGAGCGCAGACGCTCAGGGGTCGAGCGCGTGCTCGTCGGGGCGCAGGACGAAGGACGACGTAGTGGGTTGACGCACACGCGTGTCGCGCGCGAGGATCGGCTGAGCGACCGAGAGGAGCTCGCGATGGCGTGGAAGCTCGAGGGGCGGTACTTCGAGAACTGCTCGTGCAACGTGCCGTGTCCCTGCACCGTATCTCTGGACCTCGGCGCGGACGAGGACTACTGCCACTTCCTGCTCGCCTTCCACGTCGACGCGGGCGAGGTGGACGGCGTCGACGTGGGCGGGCTCAACGTCGTCACGCTCGGGGACACGCCGAAGGTCATGGCCGAGGGGAACTGGCGGCTCGGCATGGTGATCGACGAGCGGGCGTCCGACGAGCAGGCGGACAAGCTCGCGGCGGTGTTCGGCGGTCAGCTGGGCGGGCCGATGGGCGGGCTCGCGCCGCTGCTCGGCGAGGTGATGGGAGTCGAGCGGGCGCCGATCGAGATCTCCGAGGACGACGGCCGCCACGCGGTGCGGATCGGCGGCGACACCGAGGTCGAGGTCCAGGACATCGTGCCGATGGGCATCGAGACCGGTGAGCCGGTGCGGCTCGACGGGGTGTTCCATCCGCTCGGGCCGACGCTGACGATCGCCAAGGCGACGCGCTCGCAGATCAGCCTCTTCGGACTCGAGTACTCAGCCGAGGGCAAGTCGGGGTTCAGCGCGCCGTTCAGCTGGTCGGCGTGATGGCGACCGGCGCATTCGTGCGCCGCGAGCGGACGGCCGAGGCCGGGCTCGTCGCGCTGCTGGTCGCCTTCGCGGCCTTCGCCTGGCTCGCCGTCGACCGCCGGATGGACGGCATGGACGGCATGGACATGGGGCTCGGCTCGCTCGGCGCGTACACGGGCGCGTGGGCGCTGATGATGGCCGCGATGATGTTCCCGTCGATCTCCCCGACGGTCGCGCTGTACGACCGGCTGCGTCGGGGCCACGGGGTGCCCGCGGTCGCGACGGCCGGGTTCGTCGCGGGGTACCTGGCGACGTGGACGGCCTTCGGCGTGCTCGCGTACGCCGTGGCCCGGATCGCCGGCAGGCCCGCGTGGGACGGCGCGGGCCACGTCCTCGCCGGGATCGTCGTCCTCGGCGCGACCGCCTACCAGCTCACCCCGCTCAAGGAGCGCTGCCTGACGCGCTGCCGCGGCGGGCTGATGTGGCTGCTCGAGCGCTGGCGCGCCGGCCCGCTCGGCGCGCTGCGGCTCGGCGCGACGCACGGCGCCTGGTGCGTCGGGTGCTGCTGGGCGCTGATGGCGGCGCTGTTCGTGCTCGGGCTGATGAGCCTCGGATGGATGGCGTTCGTCGCGGCGCTGATCGCCGCGGAGAAGCTCGCGCCGAGCCCGCGCGCGGCGCGTCTCGTCGTCGCGGCGGTGCTCGCAGTCCTGGGGACGGCGCTGCTGGCCGTGCTCTAGGCTGCGCCGCCGTGCGCAGCCTGGAGATCCGTCTGGAAGGCCCTGTCCTGATCGAGCCTGCCGTGCACGGCGACGAGCGCGGGTTCTTCGCCGAGACGTACCGCCGCAGCGTCTTCGAGGACCTCGGCATCCGGGGCGAGTTCGTCCAGGACAACCACTCGCGCTCGCGCAAGGGGATCGTGCGCGGGATGCACTTCCAGGTCGGCCGGGGCGCCGCGAAGCTCGTGCGCTGCGGGCGCGGGACGATCCTCGACGTGCTCGTGGACATCCGCCGCGGCTCGCCGACGTACGGCGAGTGGGAGGCCTACGAGCTCTCCGACGACAACATGCGGATGCTCTACGCGCCCTACGGCTTCGCCCACGGGTTCTGCGTGCTCAGCGACATCGCCGACGTCTTCTACAAGCAGGACGGCTACTACGCCGACGCCACCGAGCGCGGCATCAGGTACGACGATCCCGACGTCGGCATCGCGTGGCCGGAGGGGCTCGAGCTGACCCCGTCGCAGCGCGACGCGACCGCGCCGCTGCTGCGCGAGGTCGCCGACGAGCTGCCGTTCGTGTACGTGCCGCCCGAGCGCTAGGCTGGAGAGCGGACCGTGCTAGGCGGGGCGCTAGCGGTGCCCTGTACCCGCAATCCGCTCTAGCGGGGCTGAATCCCCTCCCGAGGGGCTCAGGCCTCCGGGGCCAGCACGTCGCCCGATGGCGTCGATGGCTCGGGTCCCGCGCGATGTCGGCCCGTGAACCAGGTCAGGTCCGGAAGGAAGCAGCCTTAAGCGGTCACCGGCAGGCGCAGCGGGGAAGCCCGGGCCGGAGCCACCGGCGACGCCAGCGCTCGGAGAACCGGCTTCGACGGAGGGTGCACGGTCCATTACCTTCATCCGTGCCATGACCCCCCGCGGCACGGACTGGGGGCTGGCGACGCTCGTCGCGCTGCTGGCCTTCACCGGCGCGCTCACCGCCTTCGCGGGCGCGCCCTCGCGGGCGTGGGTCTTCACCCTCCACGGCGTCGCCGGGCTCGCGGTCGCGGGGCTGCTCGTCTGGAAGCTGCGCCGCGTGTGGCGCCGCGCCCGACCGGGCGCCGGGCTGCTCGCGGCGGCCGTCGTGGCGCTGACGCTGGTCAGCGGCATCGCCTGGTCGTCGGGCGCCGACGCGGCGCCCGCCGGCTTCGCCGTGCTCGCCTGGCACGACGCTCTCGGCGCCGTGCTCGTCGCCGCGGTCGTCGCCCACGCCGCGGTGCGCGCCAAGCGCCCGCGCCGGCGCGACCTCGCCGACCGGCGCCAGTTCCTGATCGCCGCGGGCGTGGGCGCCGCCGCCTACGCCGCCGCGCGGCTGCAGCGCCGCGTCGGGCCGGGCACGCACCGGCGCTTCACCGGCTCCTACGAGCGGCTGTCGTTCGCCGGCAACGCCTTCCCGACGACCTCGTGGATCGCCGACCATCCGCGCGCGCTCGACCGGCACCACTATCGCCTGGCCGTAGACGGGGCCGTGGACCGGCCGCTGAGCCTGCCGCTCCACGACCTCGCCGGCGGCGACGAGCTGGTCGCCACGCTCGACTGCACCGGCGGCTTCTACTCGACGCAGCGCTGGCGCGGCGTCCGGGTCGCCGCCCTGCTCGACCGCGCCGGCGCGCGCGCCGACCACGTGCGCGTGATCTCCCACACCGGCTATCGCTGGAGCTTCGCGGTCGAGGACGCGCGCGACCTGCTGCTGGCGACGCACGTCGGCGGCGAGGCGCTCAGCCACGACCACGGCGCGCCCGTGCGCCTCGTCGCGCCCGGCCGGCGCGGCTTCCAATGGGTCAAGTGGGTCGTGCGCCTCGAGCTCCACGACGGCCCCGACCCCGGCGCGGCGGCCTCGACCGTCTGGAGCAGCCTGACCCCCGAGGGGCGCGGCGCGTAGTCACTCGCCGCCGCGCACCGGCGGCGTGCACAGCTGGCGCACCCGCCAGGACGCGTTGCCGGCGACCGGCCGCAGATCGCGCGGCGGCGCCTCGACGTGCTGCGACGGGTCGCGCGGGTCGAGCACGAACCCGCGGGCGACGCGCGTCGTTGCGGGCTCGACGTACGTCCCGAGGAAGCCGGCCGGCAGCGGCGCGGCGAGCACGCTGGCGGGGGAGACGTCCTCGCGCAGCGCGAGCAGCGGCACCAGGCGATGGTTGACGACCCCGAGACGCCCCGCGCCGGGGCAGCGCGGCAGCGGCACGGTCCACAGGTCGTCCTCGACGCGATCCTGGAAGGCGATCGCCTCGCGCGTGCGGTCGAGGCGCCGCGCCTGCGACGGCGCGAAGAGCGCGATGAGCAGCAGGACGGCGACCCCGGCCGCACGCCAGCGCTCGCGCCACGCGTGCCCACGCGGCAGCAGCAGCCAGCCGAACGCGCCCGCGCCGCAGAAGCAGACGAGGATCGCGTCGAGCGCGAACGTGTAGCGCGTGATGATCGGCAGCCCGGCCGCAGCGAGCACGCAGAAGGCGGCGATGGCGAGAACCCCCGCCGCCGCGGGCAGCCGGGCGCGGCGGCCCAGCAGCCGCAGCGAGAGCGCCAGGCCGACGACGGCGCCGACCAGCACGGGCTCGCGGACGACCTCGCCGACGCGCCGGGGCAGGTAGAGCGGCACGTTGTGCAGGCCGGTCCGGCGCCCGAGCGTCGCGACGTTCTCCCGCGTCCCGCGCAGCGAGTGCAGCGGGTCTCCGGTGGCCACCAGGTCGCCGGCGAGCCACAGCAGCGGGCCGGCGGCGGCCAGCGCCGCCAGCTCCCGGCTCCAGCGCCCGGTTCGCCATCGCCACCACAGCAGCGCGGCCGAGAACAGCCACGCCTCGGGTCGCAGCAGGCCGGCGAGGGCGAGCAGGACGAACGGCGCGCGCCAGCGCTCGACGGCGAGCAGCGCGCCGAGCACGAGCGCGAGGTACGGGACGTCCACGTACGCGCGCGTCCCGTACGAGAGCACCGGCTCGCGGGTGAGGAACAGCGCGGCCGCCAGGATGCCCGCCGCCGTGCCGAACCAGCGCGCCCCCAGCGCGTAGACGAGCCAGCCGGCCGCGCCGAGCGCCACGAACGCGATCACGATCAGGACGTCCTCGCCCGCGCGCGGCGACAGCGGCGCCAGCGCGAGCCCGACCAGGTTGGCCAAGGGATGCGGCGTCGGGGCGAGCGAGACGTCGTAGGACGGGGCGTGCCCGTGGGCGAGCTCGTCGCCCCAGATCAGGGAGTACAGCGCGTCGTAATTGGCGAAGGCGTGCCCCCAGGCCAGCCACAACCCGAGCGACAGGGCCCCGATCCACCCCGCCGCGCGCAGTCGAGCCATCGCGCCGGAAGGTAACGGCGGGCGCTTCGCGACCGCTGGCACCGCCGACCCCGGGACTAGACTGGCCCGGCCGCCGTGTCCTCCGCCCCGTCGCTGTACCGCCGCCACCGCCCGCGCACCTTCGCCGACGTCGTCGGCCAGGAGCACGTCGTGCGCACGCTGTCGAACGCGGTCGCGCAGGGGAAGGTGCACCACGCGAACCTGTTTGTCGGCTCGCGCGGCACCGGCAAGACGTCGATGGCGAAGATCCTCGCCGCGTGCCTGAACTGCGAGCGGGGGCCGACCACCGAGCCCTGCGGCCGCTGCGAGTCGTGCGTCTCGATCGCCGGCGCCACCTCGATGGACGTCATCGAGATGGACGCGGCCTCCAACAACTCGGTCGACGACATCCGCGACCTGCGCGAGCGCGTCGCCTACGCGCCGGTCTCCGGGCGCCACAAGGTCTACATCCTCGACGAGGCGCACATGCTCTCGCCGCAGGCCTGGAACGCGTTCCTCAAGACGCTCGAGGAGCCGCCGCCGCACACGATCTTCGTCCTGGCCACGACCGAGGCCAACAAGGTGCTGCCGACGGTCGTCGACCGCTGCCACCGCTTCGACTTCAAGCGCCCGACCGCGGAGCAGGTGGCCGGCGTCGTGCGGCGCGTGGCCGCCGCCGAGAGCATCGACGTCGGCGCCGAGGCGGTCGCGCTCATCGCCCGCCACGCGACGGGCTCGTTCCGCGACGCGCTCGGCACGCTCGAGCAGCTGGTCACCTACTCGGGGCCGTCGATCGCGCTCGAGGACGTCCTCGCCGTGCTCGGCGTGGCCGACGCCGACCTGCTCTTCGGCGCCCTCGACGCGATCGCCGCGGGCGACGGGCGCGGCGCGCTGCTGGCCGCCGACCGGCTCAACGAGTCGGGGCGTGACTCCTCCCAGTTCCTGCGCGACCTCGAGGCCCACGCGCGCGACCTGCTC
>DASXRF010000285.1:0-12284 GCA_036506755.1 Solirubrobacteraceae bacterium
CGCAACCAGCTCATCCGCTGCCTGGAGAAGGCCGAGTCGCTCGAGGACCCGCGCGAGCGCGAGAAGTACCTGACGTTCGTCTTCGTCGGCGGCGGCTACGCGGGCGTCGAGGGGCTGGCCGAGCTGCAGGACCTCGCCGCCGACATCATCGACCGCTACCCGCGCTCACGCGTCCAGGGGATGCGCTGGGTCCTCGTCGAGCGCCAGGAGCGGATCATGCCCGAGGTCCCGCCCAGCCTGTCGGGCTTCGCCGAGCGCGAGCTGCGCCGGCGCGGGATCGAGGTCTACGCCAACACGAGCCTCGAGGAGGTCACCGAGGCGAGCGCGCGGCTGTCGGACGGGCAGGTCATCCCGACGCGCACCGTCGCGTGGACGGCGGGGGTCAAGCCGCACCCGGTCGTCGAGCGCCTCGGCCTGCCCCTGCAGCACGGCCGGATCGTCACCGACCGCTACTGCCAGGTCGCCGGGCGCCCCAACGTCTGGGCGATCGGCGACGCCGCCGCCGTGCCGGACCCCGCCAAGCGGCGCACGCAGGCCTCACCGCCGACGGCCCAGCACGGCATGCGCCAGGGCAAGGTCGCCGCCCAGAACGTCGCCGCGGCGCTGGGAGGCGGCCGGCGGCGCTCGTTCAACTACCGCACGCTGGGCGTCTTCGTCGACATGGGCCGCCGCCAGGCCGTCGCCCAGACGGTCGGCATCCGCTGGCGCGGCTGGTTCGCGTGGTTCCTCGCCCGCACCTACCACCTCAGTCTGATGCCCGGCCTCGGCCGGCGGGTGCGGCTGCTCGTCGACTGGAACGTGGGGCTGTTCTTCGGGCGCGACTCGGCCGAGCTCGGCCAACTCGGCCACCCGCCGCGCCTGGAGGAGCACTCGGCGGGCGGAACGCCTGGCTAGAGCTAGAGGATCCGCCGCGCCCAGCTGAACTCGGCGCGCCGCCAGTCGTCGAACAGCGGCGCGACGTAGACGCCCTGCGAGGAGGCGTGGATCATGAAGTCCGCCGACAGCGCGATGCCCTCATGGACGATGCGGCGCTCGGGGGCCTTCTGCCAGAAGCGGCCGGGGCCGAAGAAGAGCAGGTCGCCGGGGCGCACGGCGCTCAGCCGGATGCGCTGCGAGCGGCTGGTCTCGCCGGCCTGCTGCGCGGCGGTGCGCCCGCGGATCCGCCGTCCGGCGGGCAGGCCGGAGAGCTTGAACACCCGCCAGGCGAACCCCGAGCAGTCATAGCCGCCGTGGACCTGGCCGCCGAAGAACGACGACCGCGTGTCGGCCTCGCCGCCCCAGATGTAGGGCATGCCGATCTTGGCGACCGCGATGCGCAGCGCGCGGCGCTGGACGGCGGTGTAGCGCGGCAGGACGAAGCGCGCCAGCGTGTCGCGCGCCGCCTGGACCTCCCAGCCGCCGAACTGCGCGACCCGTGCCAGCGAGTAGGCGGCCTCGGCGCGCGTGATCGCGTCCCAGGGGTAGAGCTCCAGGCGCTCCTGCGGGTACGGGTGGTTGAAGCGAAGGCCGAGCTGGCGGGCCACGACCTCGGTGCCGAAGCGCGCCGGGGGATGCAGGCCGGCGCGGCGCGCCTGCCACTGCACGTGGGCGGCGACGTCGGAAAGGCCGAGCTGGCGCACGAGCGCGCGGTCGAAGGTGGAGACCGAGACGCGGGGGCCGAGGTCGCCGAGGTCGACCGGCGCGACGGCCAGGCGGCCGGCGAGCGCGTCGCGCGCCTGGCGCAGCTGCGCGGCGCTCAGCGGCCGCTCGCCGTGGAAGGCGCCGTCGTCGAGCACGTGCAGCAAGCCTGCCCGCGCGGCGGCGTGCTGGTCGGCGCGATCCCAGTTGGACAGGGTCGCCGCCCGCGCCGGCGCGGCCACGGCGGCGATCGCCAGCGTGAGGGCGACGAGGCGGCGCACGAGGCGTTCGTCGGTCCCGGCGGCGCCGACCTTGAGCGCGGCTACCATGTGGCCAGCGATCGTGACGCTGACCGACCAGGTGAAAGCCGACCTGACCGCCGCCATGAAGGCGGGGGAGAAGGATCGCGTCGGGACCCTGCGCCTCGTGCTCTCCGAGCTGCAGAAGGACGCCAAGGAGGGCAAGGGCGACGAGGTCGCGGTCCTGCGCCGCGAGCGCAAGCGCCGCGAGGAGTCCGCGCGCGCGTTCCGCGAGGGCGGGCGGACCGATCTCGCCGACGCCGAGGACGCCGAGCGCGCCGTCATCGAGGCGTACCTGCCGGCCGAGATGTCCGACGAGGAACTCGACCGGATCGTCGCCGGCGCGGTGGCCGAGACCGGCGCCTCGTCGCCGCGGGACCTCGGCAAGGTCATGCCGGTGGTCATGCGCCAGGTGGCCGGGCGCGCCGACGGGCGGCGCGTCTCCGACAAGGTCAAGGAGACTCTGCAGGGCTGATGCGCACGCAGATCGAGATCGACAACGAGACCGCCAAGGAACTGGCGGGCAGCGGCGACGCGGTGCTCAAGGCGCTCGAGCGCGACCTCGAGGCCAGCGTCTTCCTGCGCGGCAACGTCGTCACGCTCGACGGCGATCCCACCGCCGTCCAGGCGGCCGAGCAGGTCGTGCTCGAGATGGCCGACCTCGTGCGCCAGGGCCACCAGCTCTCCGAGGGCACGATCACCGCGGTCACGGGCGCCCTGGCCCACCACGAGTCGCCGGCCCGGGTCCTCGAGGACGTCATCTGGCGCCACCGCTCGCTGAAGGTCGCGCCCAAGAGCGTCACGCAGAAGCGCTACGTCGACTCGATCCGCCGCAACACGATCACGTTCGGGATCGGGCCGGCCGGCACGGGCAAGACGTGGCTGGCGGTGGCGATGGCGGCCGCCGCGCTCCAGCGCCGCGAGGTCAACCGCATCATCCTCACGCGCCCGGCGGTCGAGGCCGGCGAGCGGCTCGGCTTCCTTCCCGGCGACATCGCCGCCAAGGTCGACCCCTACCTGCGCCCGCTGTTCGACGCGCTGCAGGACATGCTCGACCCCGAGAAGGTCGCCGCGCAGCTCGAGCGCGGCGCGATCGAGGTCGCGCCGCTGGCGTTCATGCGCGGTCGTACGCTCAACGACAGCTTCATCATTCTCGACGAGGCGCAGAACACCTCGCCCGAGCAGATGAAGATGTTCCTCACGCGGCTCGGCTTCGGGTCCAAGATGGTCGTCACCGGCGACATCACCCAGGTCGACCTGCCGCGCGACCAGCAGTCGGGCCTGATCGTCGTCAGCGAGATCCTCGAGGGGCTCGAGGGCGTCGACTTCATCCGCTTCGGCCGCGAGGACGTCGTCCGCCACAAGCTGGTCCAGCGCATCGTCGACGCCTACGACGACCACGCCGCGCGCCAGGCTCCGGGCCTGCGCCCGGCCGATCGCCGCCCCGCGTAGTGGGCCTCGAGGTCGAGGTGATCCGGCCCCCGGATCGACTGGCGGCGGCTGAGGTGGAGCGGCTCGTCGCGGTCGCGCTCGCGTCCGCGGGCATCGAGGACGGCCACGTCGCCGTCGAGTTCGTGGGCTCGCGCCGCATCCGCGAGCTCAACCGCGACCACCGCGGCCGCGACGCGCCGACCGACGTGCTCTCGTTCCCGATCGACGAGGACGGCGCGCCCGCCGGCCCGCGCGAGCTCGGCGACGTGGTCGTCGCGCCCGAGCACACCGCCGACCTGCGCGAGGCCGTCGTGCACGGCGCCCTGCACCTCGCCGGGATGGACCACGAGGCCGACGAGGGCGAGATGCTCGCCCTGCAGCGGGAGATCCTCAGCTGGTGAGCGGCGACGCTTCGCGCCGCATGCGCGAAGCGGCTCGGGCCGCTTCGCGCGGGGGTCTCCGATGAAGACGCGATCGGGCTTCGTCGCGCTCGCCGGCCGCCCGAACGTCGGCAAGTCGACGCTCGTCAACGCGATCGTCGGGCGCAAGGTGGCGATCGTCTCCGACAAGCCGCAGACGACGCGGCGCGCCATCCGGGGCGTGGCCACCGGGCCGGACCGGCAGCTCGTGCTCGTCGACCTGCCCGGCGTCCAGCGCCCGCGCGACGCGCTGACCGCGCGCATGCAGCGCCGCGTTGAGCGCGAGCTCGAGGACTGCGACGCCGCCCTGCTCGTCGTCGATGCCGAGGCGGGCGTCGGCTCGGGCGATCGCTTCATCGCCTCGCTGCTCGCGGGGGCCGACGTGCCCGTGGTCGTGGCGGTCAACAAGGTCGACCGCCTCGACCGCCCCCGGACCGTCGTCGCGCTGCAGGCCGCCGCCGACCTCGACGTCGGCGACGACGTCTTCCCGGTCTCGGCGCGCACCGGCCGCGGCATCGCTGAGCTGGTCGAGCACCTCGGCTCGCTGCTGCCCGAGGGGCCGTTCTTCTTCGAGGCCCGGGAGGCCTCCGACCAGCCGCGCGACGTGCTGCTCGCCGAGCTGATCCGCGAGCAGGTGCTGCGCCGGACCTTCCAGGAGGTGCCGCACGCGGTCGAGGTCGTGCTCGAGGACGTCGAGCGGCCCCGCGAGGACCTGACGCTCGTCCGCGCGCTCGTCTGGGTCGAGGCCGACTCGCAGAAGGGAATCCTGATCGGCCACGGCGGCCGGATGATCAAGGCGATCGGCACCGCCGCGCGGCGCGAGCTCGAGCGCGAGCTCGGCACGCGCGTGCACCTCGATCTCTCGGTGCGCGTGCGCCGGGCGTGGCGTGCCGACGAGGCGCTCCTCGACCGGCTTGGCATCGAATAAAGGGGTACTGGACGAACCTTCGATGGCGCGCGCGGTGCGATGCACCGGATACTGCGCGCCATGCACGTCCTCGACGACATCCCCGCCGAGCTCTACCGCGCGGCGTTCGACCGCTCCGGCGTGCCGACCGTGCTCGTCGGCGCGAGCGGACGGATCGTGCGCGCCAACCCGGCGCTCGGCACCGTGCTCGGCCGCGACCCGGCGCAGCTCGCCGGCCGCGACGCCCGCGAGCTCCTCCCGCCGGGCGACCGTGACGAGGACTGGACCACGCACGCCGGACCCTCCTTCGCCGTGGAGTGCCGCTGCCTGCGAGGCGACGGCCGGACCGTGTGGGTCCAGCTCGACGCCACGCTGGTCACTGGCGGCAACCTCTTCGTCCAGCTGCGCGAGCTGCCGACGCGCGATCGCGACCCGGTCACCGGGCTGCCGTCGCGCGCGCGGTTCGACGCGGCGGTCGCCGCGCACGCCGCGCAGATGCAGCGCTACGGCGCCGACGGCGCGGTCGTCGTGCTCGACCTCGACGGCTTCCGCACGATCAACGCCCAGCTCGGCGAGGTCGCCGGGGACGGCATCCTGAGCGCGGTCGCCGACGCCCTGCGCGGGCGCCTGCGGACGACCGACCTCGTGTCGCGCACCAGCGACGAGTTCCGCGTGCTGCTCCCGCGCGGCACGGCGAGCGAGGCGCTCGTCGTCGCCGGCCACCTGCGCGACGCCGTGCGGACGGCGGTCGACATGGGCTGCAGCATCGGCGTGGCGCCGTTCAGCGACCCCGACGACCCGGTCGCGGTCGTCCAGCGGGCGCACGCGGCGCTCCGCGATGTCCGCCGGGCCGGCGGCAACGGGGTCGCCGCGGCTCTGGTCGCGGCCTGACGAGAGTTGCCAAGCGCCCTCCCGGGCGCTACACCGTGGGTCGTGGTCGAGACCCGCGAGGAGGCGATCAGGCAGTGCCCGCACTGCGGCAGCGCGTGCGCGGTCGGGCCCGCGGCGCGTGAGTGCCCGTGCTGCGGGCAGGGCTACGGGGCGCAGGGCCTGGTCGACCACCTCCCGCTGCCCGACGACGACGCCCGCCTGGCGCCCGCCGCGCTGGGCGCTGCGGCGGTCGTCGCGCTCGTGGTCGTCGCGGCGGTCGCGGTGACGCCGTGGGCGCTGGTGGCGCTCGTCGCGCTCGCTGCGGCGGCGGTCGCCGTCCTGCTGCAGCGCTAGTCGCCGTGCGAGGTCGGGGGTCCCCGGCACCGCCCGGTGCGGGCAACGGAGACGCGTCTGCCGGGGTCCGTCAGACGGTGGCGGGGCGCACGCCGCCGCGCGCCGGGCGCAGCGCGAGCGTCCCGTGGCGGCGCACGACGAGCGCGAGCCACACGGAGCCGGCCACGAACAGGACGAGGGACTCGAGCTGCGCCGCGGTCAGCCCGAGCGCGACGTCCTCGTTGCGCCGCAGGAACTCGACGAGGAAGCGCTCGACGCCGGCGAACACCAGGTAGAGCGCGAAGAGCACCCCCGGCCGGACGCGGTCGCGCAGCTGCCACAGCACCCAGGCGACCAGCCCCATGGTGAGCGTCTCGTAGATCGGCGTGGGGTGGACGGTCTCGCCCGGCGCGGTCGGCACGGTGCCATCCGGATAGCCCATCGCCCACGGCCCGTCCCACGCCTTGCCGTAGTCGCCGTCGCCGGAGACCTGGCAGCCGATCCGGCCGATCGCGTACCCGAGCGCCAGCCCGGGAGCGGCCAGATCGAGCAGCGCGAGCGAGAGGAAGTCACGCCGGCGCGCCCACAGCAGGATCGTCACGCCCCCGCCCGCCAGCCCGCCGTACCAGATCAGGCCCGAGCCGCTCAAGACGTCGCCGAGGCTCAGCGAGGAGTGGTTCTGCAGCAGGTAGTAGCCGCGCGCGCCCACCAGGCCGCCGACGAGCGCCCAGAACACCATCTCGTAGGCCCAGTCGACCGGCTTGCCGATCTCGCGCAGGCGCCGGGCGACCAGCGCGCCCCAGGCGACGAAGTTCAGCGCGAAGAAGATCCCGAAGGTCTTCAGCGAGAGGCCGAGGACGTCGATGTCGGGCTGCACGCGGCACACGTTATCCGCGGTCCGACCAGCGCCCGCACGACCAGGGGCGCGGCGAGGACCATGACGAGCAGCCGCAGCGCCTGCACGGCGAGGACGAACGTGGTGTTGGCGCCGCTGCCGAAGGCCGTGGCCAGCACGGCGTACAGGCCGCCGGGCGTGGTCGCCAGGTAGGCGTCGAGCATCGAGACGCCGGCCATCGCGCGCAGCAGCCAGGCCAGCCCGGCGCACGCGAGGACGAGCCCGGCGATGCAGGCGAGCACGCCGGGCAGCAGCGCGCGCGCCGTGCGCAGCGTCGCGGGCGTGAAGCGCAGGCCGACCTGCAGGCCGATCAGCGCGAAGGCGACTTCCCTGGCGAGCGCGGGCGCGGTGAACTCGCCGCCGGCGATCGTCACGACGCCCGTGAGCACGAGCGGCGCGAGCAGCGCCGCCGCCGGGATCCGCAGCCGCGGCCCGGCCAGCGCGCCGGTGAGGGCGAGCCCGCCGGTCAGGGCCCAGCCGCCCGGCGTCCCGAGCAGCGACCCGCCCGGAACGTGGCCGGCGTGCGCGCCGAACAGCAGCCCCGCGACCACCGGCGTGAGCGCGACGATGACCAGCACGCGCAGGTACTGCATGAAGGCGACGAGCCGGTCGTCGGCGCCGAGCTCGTCGCTCATCGCGACGATGCCGGAGGCGCCGCCGGCGATCATCCCCAGCGAGGCCGTCGCCCGGTCGACGGGGGCCATGCGGGCGAGCGCGAGCCCGGCGAGCGTCGTCACGCCGAGCGTCGCCACGCTGACGACCGCGACCGGCAGCCAGTCGTCGGCCACCGCGGCCAGCGTCGACGAGCGCAGGAACGTGCCCAGCACGACACCGGTCACCGCCTGCGCGGCGGTGAACGCGGCGTCGGGAACGCGGACCGCCCTCGGCCGCCACAACGCGACCGCGACGCCGGCCAGCAGCGCGGCGAACAGGTACGACGACGGCAGGCCGACCGCGCCCGCCGCCCACCCGAGGGCGACGATCGACGCGGCGAGGAGCAGGCGGGCGAGCAAGCCTCCGAATCTAGGGCTGCGACAATCCCCGACAGCCATGCTCGACCCGGCCGACGTCGCCTTCGACGAGCGCGGCCTCGTCCCGTGCGTCATCCAGGACTGGCGCTCGGGCGAGGTCCTCACGCTCGCCTACATGAACAGCGAGGCCCTGCGCCGCACGCAGGAGACCGGCGAGCTGCACCTCTACAGCCGCTCGCGTCAGGAGCTCTGGCACAAGGGCGCCACGTCGGGCAACACCCAGGCCGTCCGTGCGCTGCGCCTGGACTGCGACGGCGACGCGGTCCTCGCGCTCGTCGAGCCGGCCGGCCCGGCGTGCCACACCGGCGCGCGGACGTGCTTCCATCGCGGCCGGCTCGAGCCGCCGGCGCCCCACGAGGCGCTGCCGGCGCTCGAGCGCATCATCGCCGAGCGCGCGAGCGAGCGCCCCGACGGCTCCTACGTCGTCCGCCTTCTCGACGATCTCGCCCTCAACGGCGCCAAGGTGCAGGAGGAGGCCGAGGAGGTCGCGCGCGCGGCCCGCGACGAGTCCGACGAGCGGCTCGACGAGGAGGCCGCCGACGTGCTCTTCCACCTGACGGTGCTGCTGCACGCCCGCGGCCGCGCGCTGGCCGAGGCCGAGGAGGTGCTGCTTGGCCGTCGTCGTTGACGCGGTGCCGGTCGCGCCGGACCTCGCGACGGTCCGGGCGCTGGCGCGCGAGCACGGCCTCGTGCCCGTGTGCCACACCTACATCGCCGACACCGAGACGCCGGTCAGCGCCTTCCTGAAGCTCCGCGCGCTCGAACCCGGCCAGCCCGCGTTCCTGCTGGAGTCCGCCGAGCAGGGCCAGCGGGTCGGCCGCTGGTCGTTCATCGGCTGGCGGCCCCGCGAGGTCGTGCGCTGGTCGCTCGGCCACCCCGGCGACCCGTACGCGCTCGCGGCCGCCGCCGTCGAGCGCTCGCGCCAGGCGCCGCTGCCCGGCCTGCCGCCGTTCGCCGGCGGCGCGGTCGGCTTCTTCGGCTACGACCTCGTGCGCACCGTCGAGCCGCTCGGCGAGCCCAACCCGGACGTCCTCGGCCTGCCCGACATGGCGCTGATGCTCTCCGACGTGCTCGTCGCCTTCGACCACCTCAAGCACCGCGTCACGATCCTCGCCAACGTCTCCGGCGACGACGGGCACCTCGGCGAGCGAAGCGAGCCAGGTCGGATGGAGCGCTCGTACGCCGCCGCCGCGCAGCAGATCGCCGAGGTCCGCGGCGCGCTCGCCGGTCCGGTCCCGCCGACGCCGCTGCACGCGACGCGCCCCGAGCCCGCGTTCACGCCCAACATGCCGCGCGAGCGCTTCGAGGCGATGGTGGCGCGCATCGTCGAGTACGTGCACGCGGGAGACGCCTTCCAGGTCGTCCCGTCGCAGCGCTGGAGCGCGCCGGTCGACGTCGAGGCGTTCTCGATCTACCGCGGGCTACGCGCCGTCAACCCCTCGCCGTACATGTACTTCCTGGACTTCGGCGACTTCCAGGTCGCCGGCGCGAGCCCGGAGCCGCTGCTGACGGTCACCGGCCGGCACGTCTCCACGCGGCCGATCGCGGGGACGCGCCCGCGCGGCAAGGACCTCGCCGCCGACGAGCGCATCGCCGCCGAGCTGCTCGCCGACGAGAAGGAGCGCGCCGAGCACGTGATGCTCGTCGACCTCGGGCGCAACGACCTGGGCCGCGTCTGCGAGTACGGCAGCGTCGCGGTCGACGACTTCATGATCGTCGAGACGTACTCGACGGTCATGCACATCGTGAGCTCCGTCTCCGGCAGGCTGCGCGAGGGCGTCGGCGCGATGGACGCCCTGCGCTCGGTGCTGCCCGCCGGCACGCTGTCGGGCGCGCCCAAGGTCCGCGCCATGCAGATCATCGACGAGCTCGAGCCGGTCAAGCGCGGCGGCTACGGCGGGGCGATCGGCTACCTCAGCTACACCGGCGACCTCGACACCTGCATCCACATCCGCACGCTGGTCGTCAAGGACGGCGTCGCCCACGTGCAGGCCGGCGGCGGGACGGTCGCCGACGCGAAGCCCGACTACGAGTACGAGGAGTCGGTGGCCAAGTCGCGCGCCGTGCGCGAGGCGGTCGCCCTGGCCTGCGAGCAGCCCGACTGGCCGTAGCCGATGAGGGTGCTCGTCGTCGACAACTACGACTCGTTCACCTACAACCTCGTCCAGTACCTGGGCGAGCTGGGCTGCGAGCTCGACGTCGTGCGCAACGACCGCGCGAGCGTCGACGAGCTGCTCGCGCGCCGGCCCGATCGCGTGGTGGTCTCGCCCGGGCCGTGCACGCCCAACGAGGCGGGCATCAGCCTCGAGGTCGTCCGGCGCTTCCCCGAGGCGGACGTGCCGACGCTCGGCGTCTGCCTCGGCCACCAGTCGCTCGCGCAGGCCTTCGGCGGCCGCGTCGTCCGCGCGACCCCCGTGCACGGCAAGACGACGACGATCGACCACGACGGGCGCACGGTGTTCCGCGACGTGCCCGCGCCGCTGACCGTTGGCCGCTATCACTCGCTTGTGGTCGAGGAGCGCACGCTGCCGCCGGTGTTCGAGATCAGCGCGCGCGGCGGGGGCGTCGTGATGGCCATCCGCCACCGCGAGCTGCCCGCCGAGGGCGTGCAGTTCCACCCCGAGTCCGTGCTGACCGACGAGGGCCGGCGGCTGCTGGCGAACTTCCTCGATGCATGAGAGCGCCGTGACGCTCCTCGAGCGCGCCGAGCGCGACGCGCTCGAGGACCTCTACCGCGCCGCGCCGCCCGACCGCCCCGCGCGCGCCGAGCGCGTCGGCGGCGCGACCGTGCTGCTGGCGCCCGGGCTGCCCGCCTTCTTCAACCGCGCGTTCGCCTTCGGCCTCGACGAGCCCGTCACCGAGGCCGGGATCGACGCGATCCTCGCCGCCCTGCGCCCGGCGGACGCCTACTACGTCCAACCGCCGCCCGGCGCGGCTGAGATCGAGGGGTGGCTGGCCGCCCGCCGGCACTCGACCAGCTGGACGTGGGCCAAGGTCATGCGCGGCTCCGAGCCGCCGCCGGAGATCCCCACCAACCTCGAGATCCGCGAGCTCGCGGCGCACGAGGCCGACCGCTTCGGCGCCGTCGTGTCCACCGCGTTCGGGCTGCCCGCCGCGGCGGCGCCGTGGACGGCGGCGGTGGTCGGCCGGCCGGGCTGGCGCGCCTACGGCGCGTTCGACCACGACGCGATCGTGGCTGCGGGCGCGCTGTTCGTCGAGGGCGACGTGGGCTGGCTCGGGATGGCCGGGACGCTGCCCTTCCACCGCCGCCGCGGCGCGCAGGGCGCGCTGATGGTGCGCCGCATCGCCGACGCCATCGCGCTGGGCTGCACGACGATCGCCACCGAGACGGGCATCCTGCCCGGCCGCCCCAACCCCTCGCTGGACAACATGCTGCGCTGCGGCTTCGCCATCGCCTACGAACGGCCCGTCTGGTCGAAGTAGCCTCTCTGCGCCCGTGCCCGACCCGCTGCTGACGAAGGCGATCGACGCGCTGTCCTCCGGCCGCTCGCTCTCGGCCGACGAGGCCGCCGAGGTGCTCGAGGTGATCATGGCCGGCGACGCGAGCGAGGTGCAGATCGCGGGCTTTCTGATCGCCCTGCGCGCCAAGGGGGAGACCGAGGACGAGCTCGCCGGGCTCGCCCGCACGATGCGCGCGCTGGCAAAGCGCGTGGAGTGCGGGCGCGACGACCTGCTCGACACCGCGGGCACCGGCGGCGGGCGCCCGACGTTCAACGTCTCGACCACCGCGGCGCTCATCGCCGCCGGCGAGGGCTGCGCGGTGGCCAAGCACGGCAACCGCAGCGCCACCGGGCTGAGCGGCAGCGCCGACGTGCTCGAGGCGCTCGGGGCGCGCATCGACCTGGGCCCGGAGGCGGTCGCCGAGTGCATCCGCGGCGCCGGCTTCGGCTTCATGTTCGCCCCCGCCCACCACCAGGCCACGCGCTTCGTGGTGCCGGTGCGCAAGGAGCTCGCGGTGCGGACGATCTTCAACTTCCTCGGCCCGCTGACCAACCCGGCCGGCGCGCGCCGCCAGCTCATCGGCGTGTCGGACCCCGCGATGCTCGAGCGCATCGCCGGCGCGCTCGCGCGCCTGGGGGTCGACCGGGCATTGGTAGTGTCCAGCGAGGATGGCCTGGACGAGATGAGCACGTCCGGCGCGACGCGCGTGGTCGAGGTGCAGGGAGACGACGTCCGGGGCTACACGGTCCAGCCCGGCGACGTGGGGCTGCCCACCAGCCCGCCCGAGTCCGTGGCCGGCGGCACGCCGGACCGCAACGCCGAGACGACGCGGGCGATCCTGGCCGGCGAGCCGGGCCCCGAGCGCGACCTGGCGCTGATCAACGCCGGGGCGGCGATCTACGCGGCCGGGCGCGCGGAGTCGATCGCCGAGGGCGTCGAGCTCGCCGGGCGGGCCGTCGACGACGGGTCGGCGCGCGACGCACTCGACCGCTACCTGGCCCTGAGCAGGGAGCTCGCTCC
>DASXRF010000286.1:0-14027 GCA_036506755.1 Solirubrobacteraceae bacterium
CCCCCCGTCGACACGCCGCCCGCGCAGCCCCCCGTCGACACGCCGCCCGCGCAGCCCCCCGTCGACACGCCGCCCGCGCAGCCCCCCGTCGACACGCCGCCCGTCAAGGCGGACACGCCCCTCGGCACCACCGTGGGGCGGGGCGAGTGCACCGACTGGGCCCTGGACCGGCGTCCTGACCTCGCCGGGACGGTCAACGGCAACGCCCAGGCCTGGGCGGACGAGGCGCGCGCCGCCGGGCGCCCGATGTCCAAGACCCCGTCCGAGGGCAACCTGATGGTCCTCCAGGGCGGCGTCATGGGCGCCGGCGGGGCGACGGGCCACGTCGCCTACGTCGAGAGCGTGCAGCGCGACGCCAACGGCAACCCGACGTCGTTCACCATCTCGGAGCAGAACTGGAACGGAAGCAAGGCCTCCACCAGCCGCACCATCCCCGTCAGCGATCTGCCGGCCAACGGCGTGGACTTCATCGGCTGACCGCGGCGACAGCCGCACGCAGGACGAGAGGGGCGCCCGCGGGCGCCCCTTTCACGTTGGCAGGTGCAATGGCGGGATCGCGCTCGGCACAGCGACCGGCGCGGCGTGGTCGACCGCCGGCGACGCCGGTATCGCCGCGTCGGCGACGAGCTCGCCGAGCTCCAGCGCCAGCGCCCCGCCCACCAGCCCGCGCAGCTGCGCCGCAGCCTCGGCCGCGCTGGCCGGATCCTCCACGCCCTGGCGCAGGAACGCCTCGAGCACCGGCCGCGCGTCGATCGCCCGGTCGGTGCGAGGGTCCGTGCCGCGCTCGTACGCGCCGATGGCGATGAGGTCGCGCTTGTCCTGGTAGGCGGCGAGCAGCCCGCGCACCTCCTGGGCCGCGGCCCGCGTCGATGCGTCCTGCACCTCGCCGACCAGCCGCGACACGCTCTGCAGCACGTCGATCGCCGGGTAGTGGCCCGCGTGCGCGAGCTCGCGCGTCAGGACCACGTGCCCGTCGAGGATCGAGCGGACCGCGTCGGCGATCGGCTCGTTGAAGTCGTCGCCATCGACCAGCACCGTGTAGAGACCGGTGATCGAGCCGTCCGGACTGGTGCCCGAGCGCTCGAGCAGCCGCGGCAGCAGGGCGAAGACGCTCGGCGTGTAGCCGCGCGTCGCGGGCGGCTCGCCGATGGCCAGGCCGACCTCGCGCTGGGCCATGGCGAAGCGCGTGACCGAGTCCATCATCAGCATGACGTCGGCGCCCTGCTCGCGGAACGCCTCGGCGATCGTCGTCGCGCTCAGCGCAGCCTTGATCCGAAGCAGCGCCGGCTGGTCGGAGGTCGCCACGACGACGACCGAGCGCGACAGCCCCTCCTCGCCGAGGTCGCGCTCGATGAACTCGCGCACCTCGCGACCGCGCTCGCCGACCAGGCAGATGACGTTGACGTCGGCGCTCGTCGAGCGGGCGATCATGCCCAGCAGCGAGGACTTGCCCACGCCCGAGCCGGCGAAGATGCCCAGGCGCTGCCCGCGACCGCACGGCACCAGCGAGTCGAGCGCGCGCACGCCGAGCGAGACCTGCTCGGTGATGCGCGGGCGCTCGAGCGGGTCCGGAGGCGGCGCCTCGACGGGCCGGCGCTCGCGCGCGGCAAGCGGCGCGCCGTCGAGCGGGCGCCCGAGCGCGTCGACCACGCGGCCCAGCAGCTCGACGCCGACCGGCACGGAGACCGGCCGGCCGGTCGGGGTCACGGCGTGACCGGGGGCGAGCCCGTGCAGGTCGCCGAGCGGCATCAGCAGCGTGCGCCCGGCGCGGAAGCCGACGACCTCCGCCGGCACGTTCGAGCGCGTGCGCCCGGCCTCGACCTCGCAGACCTCGCCGATCTCGGCCTCGAGGCCGCTGGCCTCGACGATCAGGCCGATCAGATCGTTGACGCGCCCGCGGCGCCGGTGCAGGTCGCTGCGGGCGACGACCTCGCCGAGGCGGCCGAGCCGCTCGCCGGCGACGTCAGCGGCGGAGCTCATCGTCGAGCACCTCGCCCGCGAAGGCTCGAAGAACACTCACCCGCACAGCTCATGATCCAACACTTCGCGCGCGCGCTCGAGCTTGGTCTGGACCGACGCGTCGACCTCGCCCTCGCCCGTGCGCACCACGGCCCCGCCGCGCGCGACGCGGCGCTCGGCCTGCACCTCGAAGTGCTCCACGCCGCCGAGCTCGGCCGTGAGCGGCACGAGGCCGGCGCGCACGACGTCGAGGTCCTCGGGGTGGACGAGCACGATGACGCGCTCGCGCTCGACGAGCCGGCGCAGCGCGCCGCGGACCGCCTTGAGCACCAGCTCCGGGTCGGCGGCGATCGCCGCGCCCACGACCTGCTCGGCGACGCGCAGCGCCAGGTCGACCGCGGCGCGCTCGACGTCGTCGGCGACCTGCTCCCGCGAGGCGGCCAGCGCGGCCGCGGCGGCGCGCAGCGCCTCCTCGGCGCTCGCCACCCGCGCGCTCGCCTCGGCGGCCCCGGCGCTGTGGCCCTCGGCGAAGCCTTCCGCGCGCGCGGCCGCGAGGGCGCGCGCGACGTCCTCGGGCGACGGCCCTGAAGCCGCGCCCGACGGGCCGGGACGCGGCGCCGGAGCCAGCTGGTCGAAGGCGAACGCGCCGGTCATACGACCTCGGTCTCCTCGCCGCGCGCGAGGGTGATCTGGCCGGCATCCTCGAGCCGGCGCACGGCGGCAACGATGTTGCTCTGCGCCTCCTCGACGACGGCCTTCGGCTGCGGGCCCATGGTCTCCATGTCGTCGCGGACCAGTTCAGCCGCGCGCGAAGACAAGTTGGACATGAGCTTCTCGCGGACGTCCTCGCCCACGCCGCGCAACGCCAGGGCGAGGTCCTTCTGGTCGATCTCGCGCATGACCATCTGCACGTCGCGGTCGGGCAGGTTGACGATGTCGTCGAACGTGAACAGCAGCTGGCGGATCTCGTCGGCCAGGTCGGCGTGCGTGCGCTCGATGGCCTGCAGGACGTTGCGCTCGGTCGAGCGCCCCGCGTTGTTGAGGATCGCGGCGAGCGCCTCGACGCCGCCGGTGTCCGTCAGGTCGGTGTCGAGCACGTTGGCCAGCTTGTTGCGCAGACCCGTCTCGAGCTCGCGGATGACGTCGGGGTTGGCCTCGCTGAGCGTGGCGATGCGCAGCGAGACGTCGGTCTGGATCTCGGCCGGCAGCGACGCGAGGACGCGCGCGGCCAGCGTCGAGTGCAGGCTGGCGACGACCAGCGCGATCGTCTGGTGCGACTCCTCCGAGAGGAAGGCGACGATCTGGTCGGGCGGCGTCTTGCGCAGGAACGAGAACGGCCGGGCGCCGTCGCGCGAGTCGACCGCCTCCAAGATCTCCTCGGCGCGCGTCTTGCCGAGCGAGGCCTCCAGTGCCGCGCGCGCGAAGTCGCGACCGCCGACCGCGGCCTGCTCGTCGGACTGGACCGTGTAGACCAGCTCGTCGAGCACGGCCGCGGTGACCTCGGCCGGAACCCGGCGCAGGTGAGCCATCTCGGCGGACACCGCCTGGATCTCCGCGTCGGAGAGGTGCTTGAGCAGCTCGCCCGCCTTCTCCGGGCCCAGAGCGACGAGCGCCGCGGCGACCCGCTGGCGGCCCTTCAGACCCGACGACGTGGGCGGCCGCTCGGCCGGAACCAGCTCGGCGCTCAACGGTCCTCGTCCTCTGCCAGCCAGCCGCGCAGTGCCTGCACGACCCGCTCCGGCTCACGCTGGACGGCCTGCTCGACCTGCTGGCGGCGGCGGTTGGGGTTCGTGGTCAGCAGCGGCTGCGTCGCGGACTCGCCCGCGCCGAGCTCGCCGACCGGGCGCGGCGACTCGATCTGGTGCAGCCAGACGGGCTCGCCGAGCAGGTCCGCGGACTCGCGCTTGCGCAGGTGGCGGCTGACGAAGAACAGGAACAGCAGCGAGGCCAGGCCGATCCCGCCCCACTTGGCGTAGGGGAGGACGTCGACGGGCAGCGCGCGCGGCTTCGCCGTGGTTGCCGTCTGCTTGGCGAACGGCACCGAGCTCAGCGTGATCGTGTCACCGCGCTGGGTGTTGATGCCGGCCGCGCTCGAGATCGCCTGCTGCAGGGCCTTGGCGGTCTTCGGCGGCACGCTCGGATCGACGAGGACGGCGACGTCGAGGCGCTGGACGGCGCCCGGCGCGACCTTCGTGTGGGTGACGACCTTGCCGACCCCGAAGTCGGTGCTGCTCTGCTTGCGCTGGTAGTTCGAGTTGCCGCCGGCGCCGGCCCCAGAGGCCGCGTAGGTCGGGATGTTCGAGCGCGCGCCGGCGCCGCCGCCGGCGGCCGACCCGGTGCCACGCAGGCGCTCGGTGTCCTCGGTGGTCTTGATCGGCGTGCCCTGCTTGGCGTACTGCAGCTCGTCGCGCTGGGTGTTGTCGACGTTGAGGTCGCTCTTGACGCGAACCTGCGCCTTGTCGGGACCGACCGTGCGGGCGACGATCGCGTTGAGCTCGTTGGAGAGCTGCGCGTCGTAGCGCCCCTCGGCGGCCGTCTTGGACACGGCGCCGCCGCCGGCGCCGCCCGCCTCGCCGGTCGGCCACAGCATCTGGCCGGAGGCGTCGGTGATCGTGACGTTGGCCGCCTTGAGGTTGGGCACGCTGGAGGCGACGAGGTTGGCGATGCCGCGCACCGCGCCCGCCTCGAGCGTCGAGGCGCCGCCGCCGAGGAGGACCGCCGCGGTGGCGGGCTTCTGCTCGTCGGCGAAGAGCTGGTCCTCGGGCATCGTCAGCTGAACCGTCGCGCCCTGGGCGCCCGAGACCTGGCCGATCGTCTGGGCGATCTGCGCCTCGAGGGCACGCTGGTAGGCCACCTTCTGCTGGAAGTCGCTGGCGCCGAGCTTCTGCTTGTCGAACTTGTCCCAGCCGCCCTGCGCCGCCGCACCTCCGGCGCCCAGGCCCTGCGAGGCCAGCGCGATGCGCGCCTTGGGCACGTCGCCGTCGGCGACGTCGATCGCCGTGCCGCCGTTCGCCAGGCGGTAGGTGATGCCCTGGCTGTCCAGGGCGGCGGTCAGCTTGCCGGTCTGCGCCGGGTCCAGGCCCGCCGACAGCGTCTGGTAGGTCGGCTTCGTGGCGAGGCTGACGAGCAGGAACGCGAGGACCGCGATGCCGAGGATCGAGGCGCCGAGCAGCAGCTTGCCGCGGGTGCTCATCGACTGCAGGAGGCTCATGGCTTAGACCTGGGTGTGGAAGATGTCGTTGACGGCCTCGACGGCCTTGGTGCGAATCTGCGAGGCCAGCTGCATCGACAGCCGCGCCTTCTCGACGGCCATGACGACCGCGGACGGGTCGCTGGCCTGGCCGGTGGCAAGGTCCTGCGCGCTCTGGGCGGCCTTGCCCTGCAGGGCGTCCAGCTCGCCGATCTTGTCGACGAGGAACGAGCCGAAGCCGCCGCCGCCCGGCGCGGACGCCCCCTCGGCGCCGCCGGCGGCGCCCGGCTCGACCGGCGCGATCTGCCACTCCGCGCCGCGCGCGAGCGTGATCGGGTCGATCGGCATCAGCGCAGCAGGTCCAGGGTCTTGGAGAACATCTGCTTGGCCGCCTGCATCGCGGTGACGTTGGCCTCGTAGGCCCGCGACGCGTCGATGAGGTCGACCATCTCGGTGACCGGGTTGACGTTGGGCATGGTCACGTAGCCGCGCGCGTCGGCGGCCGGATTGCCCGGGTCGTAGACGCGCCGCCCGGGCGACGAGTCGGTCTCGATCTGGTCGACCTCGACACCCGAGCCCGCCGGCGAGCCGGCCATCGCGCTGCGCAGCACGCCGCCGAAGCCGGCGTCGCCGGTCTCGCGCAGGACGACGTCCTTGCGCTTGTAGCCGATCGACTGGGCATTGGCCAGGTTCTCGGCCGTGACGTCCATGCGCAGGCGCTGGGCGGTGAGCCCGCTGCCCGAGATGCCGAGCGCGTCGAAGAGGCCCATCAGCCGACGCCCATCGCGCTCTTGAGGATGTCCACGCGCGCGGTCGCGACGCGCGCCAGCGCGTCGTACTCGAGCGCGTTCTGCGCGAGGGCGCTGTTCTCCGCGTCGACGTCGACGGAGTTGCCGTCGGCGCGCACCGGCGCGCCAGCGTCGGCCTGGGAGGCGAAGCTCGTGCCTGAGGGGTCGTCGCCCGCGCCGAGGGCGGCCTGCAGCGTGGCGTGGAAGTCGACGTCGCGGCGCACGTAGCCGGGGGTGTCGACGTTGGCCAGGTTGCCGGCGAGGGCGGACTGGCGCGCGTTCGCGCCGCGGAGGGCCGCGCCGAGGGCGAGCTGGGTGGTGTCGAAGAGCTCCACGGTTGTCCCGGTCGGGTGATCGGTTCGGTTCAGGCCCGCTTGAGGGATCCTGCGTAGCCGCGCAGGGCGGCGTGGCCGCGGTCCAGGCGCCCGAGCTCCGCGGCCGTCTCGGAGAGGGCGCGCTCGAGCAGCGCGGCGACCTGCACCTGCAGCTGATGGGCGCGCGCGAGGACGCCGCGGTCGGCCGCGCTGAGCTCGGCGGGCAGTGCCGCGAGCGCCGCGTCGCGGCGCTCCTGCAGCTCGGCGAGCGCGTCGACGCGCCCGGCCGCCAGCAGGTCGAGCTCCTCCTCGGCCAGCGCCACGAGCCGCCGGGCGTTCGGCGAGGGCTCCGTCACGCGACGCCCGCGGCGACCTGGGCCCACGCCTCGCGCAGCTCGGTCAGCAGGCGGACGACGAGGCGCACCTTCGAGGCGTCGCGCTCCAGGCGCGCCTCGATCAGGCAGCGCTTGCAGTAGACGTAGATGGCCTGGAGGCGCTCGGCGATCTGGCCCTGGTCCATGTCGAGCGTGGCGAGCAGCTCGTCGACGATCGCCTCGCCGCGGTTCAGGCGGTCGTAGGCGTGCTCGAGAGCACCCTCGCCGAGGGCGGCCTCGGCCTGGCGCAGGAAGCGCCCGGCCCCGTCGTACAGCATGACGACGAGCTGCTCGGGCGACGCGGTGAGCACGCTGCTCTCCCGGTACGCCTGCGGGCTGGCGTAGGGGTTCAAGTCAAGGCCTCCTCAAAGGGTCGGACGCTCCGGTGATCGGACGCGCGCCCCGCAGGTTGAGGCGGCCTCAGCTGTCGTTCGAGACGCCGAGCTTGGCCAGCAGCTCGGCGCCCTGCGACTTGGTCTTGTTCAGCGCCGTCTCGAGATTGGTGAACATCTTGCGCAGACGGTCCTCCTTCATCGCGAGGCGGTCGTCCATGCGCTTGAGCGAGTCGTCGAGCATGGCGATCTCGCGGTTGGTCGAGTCGACGCTGCTGTCGAAGATGCCGGCCGTCTGCGTGTACGGGGTCAGCGCGTTGCCGAAGGTCTGCGAGAAGCCGTTGGTCCCGCTCAGGCCGCCCAGCATCCGCTGGACCGCGGTGGAGTCGCTGTCCAGGGCGGCGCTGAGCTTGGTCGTGTCGAGCACGAGCTTGCCGTTGACGCTGTCCTGGCTGAACGTGCCGGTCCCGACCGGCGCGCCGGTCGAGATGCCGATCTCGGCCAGCTCGTCCATCGTCGAGGCGTTGCCGGACTGCATGAAGGTGCTGATCGTCGTGCGCAGGGACTGCATGACGCCGGTGACCGTGCTGTCGGCCCACAGGGCGCCCTTGCGGGCGTCGGACTCCGTCGCAGCGTTGGGCACGCGCTTCTCGGTCACCTTGGCCTGCATGAGGTCGACCGCCGCGTTGTAGGCGTCGACGAAGGCCTTGACCTTGCTGGTGACCGCGGCCTTGTCGACCTGCGGCGGCGAGACGGTGACCGCGAAGGCTCCGGTGCCGACAAGCGTCATCTCCACCCCGGTGACGAAGCCCGTGGCGCCGCTGCTCGACGAGATCGTGTTCGAGGACGAGCTGTAGGACGCGCCGTCGATCGTGTAGGTCGCGTTCTTGGCGGCGCGGGCGAGCGCCGTCTGCTCCTGCAGGACGTTGCCGCCGCCCCCGCTCATCGTGATCGCGCCGGCGGTGCCCGTCGTGCGCGAGGTCAGGACGAGGTTGCCGCCCGAGTTGACCGCGTAGACGTTGTACGAGGAGTCGGTGTTCAGCCGCGAGACGAGGCTGTCGAGCGCCTCGTTGGCGTTGATCGTGAACGACTTGCCGTTGAGCGTGTACGTCTGGGCGCTGGCCTTGGGTGTGTACGTGTAGGTGCGCTGCTCGGCGGTGGCCAGCTGGGTCACGTTGACGTTGTAGGTGCCCGGCGCCGCGCCGGCCAGGATGCGCGCGGTGCCCTTCGTCGTGTCGTTGCTGGTCGCCGTCTGGACCGGGTTCCAGGTCAAGAACGAGCCGAGGTCGTCCGAGGCGAGCTTGAGCGCCTTGAGCTTGGCCTCGACGGCCTGCAGGCCATCCTGGCGCGCGTGCACTGCGGCCTGGCGCAGCGTGATCTTGGTCCGCGGCGCGCGCTCGACGGACATGAGCCCCGCGATGAGGCCCTCCGTGTCGAGCCCCGATGAGAGCCCGCTCAGCTGGATCCCTGCCATGTCGGTGAAGAGCTCCTGGTCAGGCCGCCGTCGGCGGCTCGTTCGAACCGATGCTCACGATCTCGCCGAGCGAGATCGGGCGCATCACGCGGCCGGACTCGTCGCAGAGCTCGGCGCGCACCCGGCCGCCGTCGGCGGGCTCGGTGAAGCGGATGGTGCGGCCCGCGGCCTCCAGGTCGGCGGCGATCGCGGCGGCGCGATCGACCTCGTCCCAGACGGCCATCGGCACGTCGGGAGCGCCGCGGCGGACCTTGGCGAGGTCGTAGACCTTGGCGAAGCCATCGGTGTCCTGCGCGGGCGCAGCCGAGCGCGGGCGAGGGTTCAGTTGCGACACGGTCGCCCGGTCGGGGCGCCCCACGTCGAAGCTCATGATGGCTCCTTCCTGGATAGTCAGCGATCCCTCCATGGATCGCCGTCCTTCGAGTGTTCGGCCGCTGGAGCCGTGGGCTGAGCCGCGGAGGTAGCGGACGGCCATCTGTACGAGCCGGCCTAAAGCCCCAGCCGCTCGAGAACGCGCCGGGCGCCGGCGTGGCCGGGCTCGAGGTCCTGCGCCGCGTTGGCGAACAGCGCGGCGTCCTCGTGGTCGCCCCGAACGAAGGCCACGGCGGCCAGGCCGGCGAGTGCGGCGGCGTCCGGCCCCAGCTCCTCGCAGGCCGCGGCCCACTCGTCGGCGGCCGAGTCGGCGAAGCCGCGCCGCAGGTAGAGCTGGGCCATGCGCTCGCGCCGGTCGCGGGCGTCCAGCGGTGCCCAGTCGGCGAGCGGCAGCAGCGCGACGAAGGCATCGACGTCCTGGACGCGCAGCAGCGCCTCGAAGATCGCGAAGAGCAGCTCGCTCGCGCCGGCGGGCAGCGTGGCGTGCGGGCGATCGCCGCCGAGCAGCGCGCGCCAGGCCTCGAACAGCGCGAGCGGCTCGGCGCCGAGGCCGGCGTCGCGGGCGCGGGCGAACGCCGCGTCGAGCGCGGCGGGCGGCTCCCCGCCGGCCAGGCGGGCGAACAGCTCGCTCTGGGCCGCAGCCGGCGCGGCGGGCGCCTCGGGCGCCACCTGCGCGGCGACCTCGGCCGCCTCGGCCAGCGCCACGCGCGCCGGAGCGGCGTGCGGCTGGCGCGCGAGGACGGCGCGCAGCTCGCGCTCGGCCTCCTCGGCGGCGCCCGCCTCGTAGAGCGGGACCGCGAGCAGGAAGCGCAGCGCCGGCGTGTCCTCGCCGGCGAGGGCGTGGATCTCGGCGGCGACGTCGGCAGCGGCCACGTCGCGGGCCAGCAGCACCTGGGCGAGCGGCTCGACGGCGCCGAGGAAGCGGGGGTTCTCGGCCAGGGCGCGGCGCAGCGAGGCCTCGGCGGCATCGAGGTCGCCCATCGCGCGCTCGACCTCGCCGAGGGCGCCGAACGCGGCGTAGCTGCCGCAGCCGATCGTCGCCGAGTACACGCTCGGGGCGTCGCCCATCTCGACGCAGCGGCTGAACAGCTCTCGCGCGCGGGGATGGTTGTCGGTGTGCAGGTGGGCGAGGCCGGCCTCGAAGACGAGGTCGGTGAAGCCCGGGAAGATGACCAGCGCCTCCTCGACGTGGCGCTCGAGCGCGTCGATCTCCTTGGCGATCCGCAGGGCGGCGGTGAGGCGCGAGGCGAGCGACGGCGCGAACCCGAAGGCGCGCACGTTGCCGTCGGCGTTGACGCCCTCCCACGCCTTGCGGAAGTGCTCGAGCGCGAGCCCGGCCTCACCGAGTGCGCCGTGCTCGGACCCGAGGTTGAAGTGCAGGAACGGCGTCTCGCCGTTCTCCTCGAGCTGGCGCTGGAGCAGCTCCAGGTTGCGCCGGCTCTTGTCCTTCTCCTCGCGCACGACGCCGAGGTAGCCGAAGTGCTCCATGCGCACGTCGGTCGTCTCGATGCGCTCGGCCAGGTAGCCCGGCAGGCGGTGGGCGATCTGCTCGTGGATGCGCCCTTCGAAGCGGTACTCGGGCCGGTTGCGGAAGACGCGCAGGGCGTTGTGGTGGACGGACGTGCCGTCCTCGAGGTCGCCCGTGTGGTTGTTCTCGACGAGGAAGAACGCCTCACGCCAGACGCGGCCGGTCAGCTCGCGCAGGCGGGCGGCCTGCCCCTCGCCCATGACCTCGTCGGCGTCGAGGTAGACGATCCAGTCGCTCGTGGCGGCCTCGAAGGAGATGTTGCGCGCGGCGGCGAAGTCGCCGGTCCACTCCGCCTCGATGACCTTGGCGCCGAACTCGCGGGCGATCTCGATCGTCCGGTCGGTCGAGCCGGTGTCGACGATGACGATCTCGTCGACGTGCTCGGCGACGGCCTCCAGGCAGCGCGGGAGCATCGACTCCTCGTCGCGCACGATCATCGACAGCGTGATCGTCATGCCCTCGGCCGGCCGCGCGCGGTTGGCCGTGCGCTTGGCGTCGGACTCGAGGCTGCGCAGCGCCGAGGCGACCGCGGCGGGCAGGCGCGGGACGACGCCGTCGCGCCGACGGCGCGCGATCTCGTCGAGGTTGCGCTTGACGAAGGTGAGCTCGGGGTCGAGCCGGTAGGCGGCCTGGAAGAGCGCCTTGGCGCCGGCGAGGGCGCCCAGCTCGTAGAGGGCGATGCCGACGAAATTCAGGAGGAGCGGCTCGCTGGGCTGCTCGTCGAGGATGGCGAGCCCCTCGGTGGCGACGGCGATGAAGACCGGCGCGATCTGCTGGATGGTGCCGCGCGGCGCGGCCAGGCCGGCCTGCAGCAGCTCCTTGCGGACGGCGTAGCGGCGATGGAGGTCGGTCTCGCGCGCGGCCTCACCGAAGAGGGCGCGGTAGCCGGCGAGGTCGCCGTCGGTGAGCAGCTTGCGCGCCCGGCCGGCGAGCTCGGCGGTGCCGGCGCCGGGGCGCGCGGGGGAGGTGTGAGGCTTGGAGAGGCGCAGCGCCATGGTGTCCGGCGTCATCGGCAGGGTCGCTCGCGTCTGTAGGGGACCGCAGGACGCGCGGGGCGCCTCCCCACTTTTGGGGAGGACATGCTCTGGACATCTGTCCGAGATCCGGCCGGGATGCCTTGAGCACAAGTGGACCGATGGCCGAGAGGAAGCGCAGTTCCCGTCCGTTACCTCCCGCCACAGGAGACCACGTCCACCATGAAGACCGCCACGGCCCGCCGCATGTCCGCCGAGGACACGCTGGCGCTCTGGCAGCAGTACAAGGCCACGGGCGATCGCAAGCTGCGTGATCGCCTGGTGCTCACCTTCGCTCCGCTGGTGAAGTACATCGTCTACAAGAAGGCCCGTGAGATGCCGGCCCGCTGCGAGGTCGAGGACTTCATCTCCTGTGGCCTCGAGGCCCTCATGATCTCCATCGAGCGCTACGACCCGGCCAAGGGCGCGACGCTCGAGCAGTACGCCTGGACGCGCATCCACGGCGCCGTCCTCGACGAGCTGCGTCGCCAGGACTGGGCGCCGCGCTCCGTGCGCCGCTGGGAGCGCGACATGGAGAAGGCGGCCGACGAGTTCACCGCGCTGCACCGCCGTCGCCCGACGGCCGACGAGCTCGCCGAGGCCATGGGCACCACGGTCTCCGAGCTGCGCCGCCGCCGCGACGAGATCACCGCGTCGGACATGACCTCGCTCAACACGCTCGTCCTCAGCGACGACGAGACGACGATCGAGCGCATCGACACGATCGCCTCCAGCGACGTGCGCGTCGACCCCGAGCACGCCTCGGCCGCCGAGGAGGCCAAGCGCAAGTTCCGCGCCGCCTTCGGCAAGCTGCCGACCCGCGAGCGCGAGGTCGCCGTGATGCTCTACGTCAAGAACCTGACGCTGGCCGAGATCGGCAACGTCCTCGGCGTGTCCGAGAGCCGCGTCTGCCAGATCCACGGCCAGATGAAGAAGACGCTGCGCCGGGCGCTCGCCGACGACGAGGCGCTCTTCCAGCTGGTCGCCTGAGACGTATCGACAGGACGGGATGGGGCCGAGGGGCGCGGGCGACCGCGCCCCTCGTGCGTTCTGTGTGCGCGAACTTCGTTCGCGCGTTCTGTGCGCGAGGATCGACTGCGTCGATCCTTTGCGCGAACTTCGTTCGCGCGTTCTGTGCGCGATCTCGCCTTGACAGCGCGTCTGCCACTCGGGGAGGGTCGCGCGAACCCCGACCAAGGAGACCGGATGTCCCCCAACGCCGTCGCCCTCGAGGCCCTCGCCGCCGACTTCCGCGGTGAGCTGCTGCACGCGGGCGATCCCGGCTACGACGCGGCCAGGATGGTCTGGAACGGCATGTTCGACCGCCGCCCCGCCCTCGTCGCCCGCTGCACCGGCGCGGCCGACGTCATCGCCGCCGTCAACTTCGCCCGCGAGGCGGGGCTCACCGTCGCCGTCCGCGGCGGCGGCCACTCGGCCGCCGGCTACGGCACCTGCGATGACGGGATCGTCATCGACCTCTCGCCCATGCGCAGCGTCCGCGTCGACCCCGCCACGCGCACCGCGCGGGCCGGCGGCGGCGCCACGTGGGGCGACTTCGACCGCGAGACGCAGGCCTTCGGGCTGGCCGTCACCGGCGGGCGCTTCTCGACGACCGGCATCGCCGGACTCACCCTGGGCAGCGGCAGCGGGTGGCTCGAGCGCAAGTGCGGGCTGACCGCCGACAACCTGCTGTCCGCCGACGTCGTCACCGCGGACGGGCAGCTGCTCACGGCCAGCGCGCGTCAGAACGCCGACCTGTTCTGGGGGCTGCGCGGCGGCAGCGGCAACTTCGGCGTCGTCACCTCGTTCGAGTACCGCCTGCACGAGGTCGGCCCGATCATCCTCGGCGGCATGATGGTCTCCACGCCCGACCGGGCGCAGGAGATCCTGCGCTTCGTCCGGGAGTACTGGCCGTCGGCCCCCGACGACCTCGGCGGCGCCGTGGGCTTCGTCAGCGCGCCGCCCGAGCCGTTCGTCCCGGCCGAGATGCACTTCAAGCCGATCGTCGGGATCATCGTCTGCTGGACGGGCGACATGGCCGAGGGCGAGCGCGCGCTCGCGCCGCTTCGCAAGGTGGCCCAACCGGTCATGGACATGGTCCAGCGGATGCCCTACACGGCGCTGCAGAGCATGCTCGACGCCGGCGGCCCGAAGGGCACGAACGCCTACATGAAGGCCGAGTTCCTCGACGAGCTCGACGACGACGCCGTCGCCAAGCTCGCCGAGCACGGCGCGCGTCGGGCGGGGCCGATGGCCCAGCTGCTGCTCGAGCCGATGGGCGGCGCGATCAGCCGGACGGGCGAGCACGAGACCGCGCTCGGGCGCCGCGACGTGCCGTGGTGCTATCACGCGCTGGCGCTGTGGATGGAGCCCGACCAGGCGACCGCCGACGCGCACGTCGCGTGGGCGCGCGCGCTGGCCGAGGACCTCGAGCCGCACACGACGCCCGGCGTCTACCTCAACTACACCTCCGACGCCGGGACCGAGCGCGTCCGCTCCTCCTACGGGCCGGAGAAGTACGCCCGGCTCGTCGCGCTCAAGGACAAGTACGACCCGGGCAACCTCTTCCGGCTCAACCAGAACATCGCGCCGTCAGGCGCCTAGGCCGCCGCGCGAGGGCTGGGGTCCCCGGCACTCGGCGCCGCGGGCACCGTGGCGCCGCTGCCGGGGTCATTCATACGAC
>DASXRF010000287.1:0-23229 GCA_036506755.1 Solirubrobacteraceae bacterium
GGTGCGCGAGGCGAAGAGCCCGGCGTAACGCTCGAGCTCGTGGGCGGCGCCGGGGCCTTTGGGGGGTCGCTGTGGCATGTTTTCGGCCGAATCCGGCACGCCCGCGCGAACGAAGTTCGCGCAATCGATCGACGAAGTCGATCGACGCTAGCGTAGTGCACCCGTGCGACTGCTCCTCGACATCCTCCAGGGCGCGGGCGTCGCGGGCGCCGCCGGGCTGCGCCCCTTCCTGCCCGCGCTGGTGTCCGGCGGGCTGGCCATCGCGAACATCGGCGTCGACTACGACGGGACCGAGTTCGCGTTCCTCGAATCGCCCGTGTTCCTCGTCCTGATCGCGCTCGCCGCCGCCGTGTCGCTCGGGCTCGAGCGCCGCGGCGACGGCTCCGCGCTCGAGACCGGGACGCTCGGCGCGTTCTACGGCGGCGTCGCGCTCGGGCTCGCCGCGCTGCTGTGCGCGGGCACGCTGGACGACCGCCACGACACCTGGTGGTACGGCATCCCGCTCGGACTGGCCTGTGCCGGCCTGGCCCAGGCGGCGGCGCGCGACCTGTTCGGCCGCGTGCGCGGCCGCCTGGATCGCGAGGCGGGCGCAGCTCTGCCGGTCTACGCGGAGGCCGCCGCGCTGCTGGCCGCCTTCGCGACGATCCTGTTCCCGCCGGTGGCCATCGTCGTGCTGGGCTTCCTGGCCTGGCTGCTGATCGGCAGCCGCCGGCGCGCCGAGCAGAAGTACGCGGGCCTGCGCATCCTCAGGTAGATGTCGAAGCTCGTCCTCGCGGTCATCGACGGCCTCAAGCCGGCGATGCTCGAGCGGGCCGTGAAGACCGGCCGCGCGCCCGTGCTGCAGGCGATCATGGATCGCGGCGCCTACGTCGACGACTGCGTCGCCGCCTTCCCGAGCGTGACGCCGACGTGCGCGGCGACGATCGCCACCGGCGCGGGCCCCGACGAGCACCACATCCCGTCGATGAACTGGTACTGGCGCGCCGAGCGCCGCTACGTCGAGTACGGGTCGAGCTTCAGCGCCTCGCGGCGCTTCGGGCTGGCGCGCCAGCTCACCGACACCGTCTACAACATGAACGGCACACACTTGTCAAAGGGCGTGCGCACGGTGTTCGAGGTCCTGGACGACGCGGGCGTGCGGACGGCCGGCACGACCTACCTGATGTACCGCGGCCGGCATCGCCACGAGGTGGCGCGGGACACCGCGCTCGCCCGCATGGCCGGAGCGCTCTTCCGCCAGCCCGTGCTCGGCCCGCGCGAGCTCTTCTACGCCGACATCTTCGCCTCGCGGCGCACGCCGTGCCGCTCGCAGCTCGGCTTGCCCGGCGTGCGCGACCGCCACGCCGGCTGCGTCGGCGCCTACCTCGTCGAGCACGACCTGTTCGACTTCCTGCTCCTGTCGCTCCCCGACAACGACACCCACTCGCACAAGTTCGGACCGCACGCGCAGGTGGAGTCGATCGCCGCGGCCGACCGCCAGCTCGAGCGGCTCATGCACCCGGCGGGCGGACCCGACGCGTTCCTCGACGAGCACGCGGTGATCGTCATGGCCGACCACTCGCACGCGCCCGTCGAGTCGACCGTCCGGCTCACCGACGTCTTCCACGACTTCGCCGTCGTGGGGCCCGGCGGCGTGGCGAGCGAGGACGCCGAGCTCGCCGTCTGCCCGTCGCAGCGCTCGGGCATGATCTACGCGCTCGTCGAGGAGGGCCGTGCCGCGCTCTTGCCGCGCGTGATCGAGACCGCGCGGGCGGCCGAGGGCATCGACCTCGTCCTGTGGCGCGCGGCGGACGGCGAGGCGGCGATCGCCCGCGGCGACGCCGAGGTGCGCTTCTCCCCGAGCGGCGAGCTGACCGATCGCCGCGGCGCCTCGTGGAGCGTGGAGGGCGACCTGGCCGGCGTGCTGGGCGCCGCGGTGGGGGACGGCGCGCTGCGCTGCGCCGACTACCCGGACGCGCTGGGCCGGGCGTGGTCGGCGCTGCAGTGCCCGACGGCCGGCGACGTGCTGCTGTCCGCGGCGCCCAACTGGGAGTTCGTCGACTGGGGCGGCGCCGCCCACGTCGGCGGAGGCAGCCACGGGTCGCTGCACGCCGTCGACTCGCTGGGCGCGCTGCTGTGGTCGGGGACCGGTCCGCCGTCGCGCGACGGGCGCGAGCAGTGGTCGCTGCGCGACGTCGCCCCGATGGTCGCCCATCACTTCGGGCTGGCGTGATGGCGGGCACCGCGCGAGGGCGGGGGTCCCCGGCACCGAGCGGTGCGGGCCGGCGCGGCTTCGCTGCCGGGGTCCTTGCTGTCGTGCTCCTGCTGGCTGCACCGGGGCCGGCGCTCGCCGCCACGGCCAAGCCCCCGACGACGACGACGGTCAAGACGGTGACCGATCCCAACGCGCTGAGCACGCCGTCGCGGCTCGACCGCCCGCCGATCGGCCACCACCTGACCGGGATCAAGGCGCGGGCCATCGCCGGCCGCGTGGCGAAGGTCGTCACCGCCCGCGCCGGCTTTCCGCGCTCGACGGCGGGGGTGTTCCTCAAGGGCGCGACGCGCTGGCAGGTCTCCTTCTACGCCACCCCCAAGCGCAAGAAGGAGATCGCCCAGGTCCTGATCGACGACACCACCGGCGCCGTGCTCGAGGCATGGACGGGACCGCAGGTGGCGTGGACGATGGCCCGCGGCTACAAGGGGGCGTTCGGCCGCAAGGCCGCCGCGCTGTACGTCTGGCTTCCGCTGCTGGCGCTGTTCGTCGTCCCGTTCGTCGATCCGCGGCGGCCGCTGCGGATGCGCCACCTCGACCTGCTCGTCCTGTGCTCCTTCAGCGTCTCGCTGGCCTTCTTCAGCCACGGCGACATCGACGCGTCGGTCCCGCTCACCTACCCGCCGCTGCTCTACCTGCTCGTCCGGCTGGCCTGGGTCGGGCTGCGCCGCGCGCCTGCGCGCCCCGAGCCGCTGCGGCTGCTCGTCCCGGCGAGCTGGCTGGCGGTGGCGGTCATCTTCCTGCTCGGCTTCCGCATCGGGCTCAACGTCACCAACTCCAACGTCATCGACGTCGGCTACTCCGGTGTCATCGGAGCCGACAAGCTCGCCCACGGCCACGCGCTGTACGGCACGTTCCCCAAGGACAACCCGCACGGCGACACGTACGGCCCGGTCACCTACGCGACGTACGTCCCCTTCGAGCTCGCGCTGCCCTGGAAGGGCCGCTGGGACGGCCTGCCCGCGGCGCACGGCGCGGCGATCCTCTTCGACCTCCTCGCCGCCGGGGGCCTGTTCCTGCTCGGCCGGCGCATCCGCGGACCGACCATGGGCATCGCGCTCACCTACGCGTGGGTCGCCTTCCCGTTCACGCTCTTCGCGCTGAACACCAACGCCAACGACGCGCTGGTCGCCGCGCTGCTGGTCGCCGCGCTGCTCGTCGCCGCGCGGCCGATGGCGCGGGGCGCGGTGGCCGCGCTCGCCGCGGCGGCGAAGTTCGCCCCGCTGGCGCTCGTCCCGCTGCTGGCCACGCAGCCACCTCGGCGCACGCTCCGCTTCGCCCTCGCCTTCGCCGCGACCGCGTTCGCCTGCCTGCTGCCGGTGATCCTCCAGGGCGAGCCGCGCCTCTTCTACGACCGCACGCTCGGCTTCCAGGCCTCCCGCGACGCGCCGTTCTCGGTCTGGGGCCTGTGGGACTGGCCGAGCGCGCCGCGCACCGCGGTCCAGGCGGCGGCGCTGCTGTTCGCCGTGGCCGTCGCCTTCGTGCCACGCCGGCGCGACGTCGTCGGCCTCGCCGCGCTCGCCGGCGCCGTGCTGATCGCCCTCCAGCTCGGCGCCACCTACTGGTTCTACATCTACGTCGTCTGGTTCTTCCCGCTCGTGCTGGTCGCCCTCATCGGCCAGGACGCGGAGCCGAGCCGTCCACCGGCGCCGGAACCAGCAGCTGCTCGATCGCGTCCGCCCGCAATGGCCGCGAGCAGCGGATGACGACGCCCATGAGCCACGGGTCCTCCTCGGAGGTCTCGAAGCGCTCGGACAGTTGGGTGGCGAGCGAGCGCACCGCCTGCTCACGCTTGACCCCGATGACGCCCCCGCGCGCGCCCGTCATCCCGACGTCCGAGACGTAGGCGGTCCCGCCGGGCAGCACGCGCGCGTCGGCGGTCGGGACGTGCGTGTGGGTCCCGACCACCCCCGTGACGCGGCCGTCGAGGAACCAGCCCATGCCGACCTTCTCGCTGGTCGCCTCGGCGTGGAAGTCGACCAGGACGTGGTCGACCCGGCCCTCGAGCGAGAGCAGGACCGCGTCGGCCTCCGGGAAGGCGGGGCGCCCGCCGGTCAGGAAGACGTTGCCGCACAGGTTGACGACACCGAGGCGCACGCCGTCGCGCTCGACGACCGTCACGCCGCTGCCCGGATGCGAGCGCAGGTAGTTGTGGGGGCGCAGGAGCCGCGGCTGGCGGTCGAGGTAGGGCAGGATCTCGCGGCGGTGGTAGGCGTGGTTGCCGAGCGTGATCACGTCGACGCCCGCGGCGAGCAGCTCGTCGGCGATCTTCGGCGTGATGCCGAGCCCGCCCGCGGCGTTCTCGCCGTTGACGACGACGAACGTCGGCCGGTGGTGCTCCCGCAGGGCCGGGAGGAGGTCGAACAGCGTCCGGCGGCCGATGCCGCCGACGAGGTCGCCCACGAAGAGGATCGTCGCCGTGCCGCTCACTGCCGATACTTTGACCGAGCGGCCATGACGGAAGAGCGCCAGCCGGACGACGAGCTCCTCCCGGGCGAGACCGAGGCACCTCGCCACGACGACGAGTTCATCGAGCACGACCCGCTCGAGAACCAGCCGCCGCCGGCGCAGGTCGCCCCGGTCGTCGTTCCGCGCTGGGTCCAGCTCGTCACGTTGCCGCTCGCCATCGTGGCGCTGTGGATCATCGCCAAGGCAGCCGGCGTGGTCCTGCTCGTGTTCGTCGTCGCCGCGGTCGTCGCGCTGATCCTCAACCCGCTGGTCACCTTCTTCCAGCGCCACGGGCGGCTGCCGCGCGGGCTGGCGGTCGCGACGGTCTACGTCGGGCTGCTGGTCACGCTCACCGGCGTCGGGTTCGCCCTCGCCAACCCGATCGCCGACCAGGCGCAGCGGCTGTCCAACGACGTGCCGCGGCTCGTCGACTCGGCCAACCAGTCGCTGGCCGACCTGCAGCGGACGTTCGACGACAAGGGCATCGACGTCGAGATCAAGCGCCAGGGCGAGACCGCGGTGCAGACGCTGGCCGAGAAGCTCGGCGCGGCCTCGAGCGACATCGCGTCGACGGCCACCGACCTGCTGCGCACGATCGTCACCGCCTCGCTCGGGCTGATCCTGATCACGGTGTTGTCGGTCTACATGCTGCTCTACGGCGAGCGGATCGGCGCGTTCGTGCGGCGCGTCATGCCGCCGGGCGACGGCACGCCGGAGGACGACTACCCGATCCGCGTCCAGCGCGCCGTCGCGGGCTACGTGCGCGGGCAGCTGCTGTTCAGCCTCGCGATGGGGACGGGGGCCGGGCTGGGCCTCTTCGTCTACGGCAAGCTCGGCATCTTCGCCCAGGGCGACGACTACGCGCTGGCCTTCGGGATCTTCTTCGGGCTCATGGAGCTCGTGCCGTTCGTCGGCCCGATCCTCGGCGGGCTGCCGCCGGTCATCGTCGCGCTGTTCCAGGACCCGCTGACCGCGGTGTGGGTCGCGCTCCTGTTCGTCGCGCTCCAGCAGATCGAGGGCCACATCGTCGCGCCGCAGATCTTCGGCCACACCCTGCGCATCAACCCGCTGCTGGTGATCTTCGCGCTGCTGCTCGGCGGCGAGACCTACGGCGTCCTCGGCGCGCTGATCTCGCTCCCGCTCGCCGCGGTCGCCCGCGAGACGGCGGAGTACCTGCGCCGCCACCTCGTGCTCGAGCCCTGGGGCGTCGACAGCCCGCTGCCCGTCCGCGCCCCCGCGCCGCCGCCGACGTGCCCCGAATGTGGCGCGCAATCCGCGCGCGGCGACGCCTACTGCCGCGTCTGCGGCGCCCCCTTGGGCTCGCCGCTGGTCACTCGCCGATAGGTGCGACGCTTCCGCGCGTGAGGTTCGCGTTGCCCGATCGCGTCAGCGGCGAGAAGGTCGCGCTGCGCGCCTTCGCCCCCGGCGACGTCGCCGAGCTGACCGACCTGCGCGTCCGCAACCGCGCGTTCCTCGGGCCGTGGGAGCCGCGACGCTCGAGCGGGTTCTTCACCGCGGGCGGCCAGCGGGCCGAGATCGAGCGCGACCGCCAGGAGTGGGCCGCCGACCGCACGTACGCGTTCGCCATCGTCGAGCGCCCGGGCGGCGCGATGCGCGGCCGGATCGCGCTCGCCAACGTCGTGCGCGGGGCGTGGGAGAACGCGACGCTCGGCTACTTCGTCGACGAGGCCGTCGGCGGCCGCGGCTACGCGACCGAAGCGGTCGCGCTCGCCCTGCGCTTCGCCTTCGGCTCCTGCCGCCTGCATCGCGTCCAGGCCGCGGTCATGCCCCGCAACGCACGCTCGCGTCGCGTCCTGGAGAAGAACGGCTTCCGCCACGAGGGCTTCTCGCCGCGCTACCTGCGCCTCGACGGGGCCTGGCGTGACCACGACCTGTTCGCGATCACCGTCGAGGAGTACGAGAGTCGCTGACCTGCGCGACTTGCCTGTCGTTTTGTGCAAGAAGCCGCAGCGTCAGGCGGCGTGCGCGTCACTACGCTTGTCAGCGTGCCGTACCCCGCCACACGGCTGCGCCGTCTGCGCCGTACCCCCGTCCTGCGCGACCTCGTGCGGGAGACGCACCTGGGTCCCGAGCACCTCGTGCTGCCGCTCTTCGTCGAGGCGGGGCTCGACGGCCGCAAGCCGATCGAGGCGATGCCCGGCGTGGAGCGCCTGTCGATCGACGCGCTCGTCGAGGAGGCGGGCGCGGCACGCGCCGCCGGCGTGCCCGCGGTCCTGCTCTTCGGGATCCCCGACGCCAAGGACCCGGAGGGCACCGGCGCCTACGACGACGAGGGCATCGTCCAGCTCGCCGTCCGCGCGCTGAAGGCCGCGCACCCCGAGCTGCTCGTCATCACCGACGTCTGCCTGTGCGAGTACACCAGCCACGGCCACTGCGGGCTGCTGCGCGAGGACGGCAGCGTCGACAACGACAGCTCGGTCGACCTGCTCGCCCGCACCGCCGTGTCGCACGCGCGCGCCGGCGCCGACATCGTCGCGCCGAGCGACATGATGGACGGCCGCGTCGGCGCGATCCGCGCCGAGCTGGACGTCGAGGGCTTCACCGACACGGCGATCCTCGCCTACAGCGCGAAGTTCGCCTCGGCGTTCTACGGGCCGTTCCGCGAGGCGGCCGACTCGGCGCCGGCCTTCGGCGACCGCCGCGCCTACCAGATGGATCCCGCCAACGGCGACGAGGCCATCCGCGAGGCGCTGCTCGACGTCGAGGAGGGCGCCGACGCGATCATGGTCAAGCCCGCGCTGCCCTACCTCGACGTGCTGGCGCGCCTGAAGGAGCGCACGCTGCTGCCGCTGGCCGCCTACCACGTCTCCGGCGAGTACGCGATGGTCAAGGCCGCCGCGGCCGCCGGCATGCTCGACGAGCGCGCCGCCGCGCTCGAATCGCTTCTCTCCATCCGGCGCGCAGGCGCCGACATCGTCATCACCTACTTCGCGAAGGACGCCGCCCAATGGCTCATCTGAAGGTCCGGAGTCGCAAGGGCGGCGCCGCCGTGCCCCTCACCGCCGCCGACAAGGGCCTGCTCAACCTGATGCAGGGCCGCTTCCCGATCGAGCCGCGCCCGTACGCGACCGTCGCGCGCGAGCTCGGCGTCGAGGAGTCCGACGTGTTGCGCCGCGTCCAGGAGCTGCTCGACCAGCGCATCATCCGCCAGGTCACGCCCATCTTCGACACGCGCGCCCTCGGCTACGAGTCGATGCTGGTCGCCGCACGGGTCGACCCGGAGAACCCGTGGCGGGCGGCCAAGATCGTCAACGCGCACCCCGGCGTCTCGCACAACTACCTGCGCAACCACGACTTCAACATGTGGTTCACGATCGCCGTCGAGGAGGACTCCAAGCTCGGCCTCGACGGCACGCTCGAGGTCATCCAGCGCGAGACCGGCGCCGACTCGGTCCGCATGCTGCCTACGCTCAAGCTGTTCAAGATCCGCATGGACCTCGAGATGGAGCGCGGCACCGACGCGCTCGCCGCGGCGGTCCAGGAGGTCGTCCCGGCGCCGGTCGAGAAGGTGCCCTTCGACGAGCTCGACCGCGCGGTCATCCGCGCCACGCAGGGCGACCTGCCGGTCATCCCCGAGCCCTATGCCCCCGCGGCGGCCGAGCTCGGCATGACCCAGGGCGCCCTGATCGAGCACCTGCTCGGGATGCAGGAGCGCGGGATCCTGCGCCGCGTCGCCGCCATCCTCTTCCACCGCCGCGCGGGCTTCAGCGCCAACGGCATGGGCGTCTGGCGCGTGCCGGACGACAAGATCGCCGAGATCGGCCCGCGCATGGCCGCCTTCCGCGGCATCTCCCACTGCTACCAGCGCCCGACCTACCAGGACTGGCCCTACTCGGTCTTCACCATGGCCCACGGCCGCTCCAAGGAGGAGTGCGACGCGATCCTCGACGCGATCGCGGCCGACACGGGCATCGGCGAGCGTGCCACGCTGTACTCGTCCACTGAGTTCAAGAAGATCCGCCTCTTGTACTTCACCGACGACTACAAGCGCTGGGAGCGCGAGCACGCCGGCGTCTAGCCTCACCGACCGCCGATCGGCCGAGCTCTACGCGCGCGCCGTCCGGGTCCTCCCGGGCGGCGTCAACTCGCCGGTGCGCGCCATGCGCGCGATCGGCCGCGACCCCGTCTTCGTCGATCGCGGCCAGGGCGCCGAGCTCGTCGACGTCGACGGCAACCGGTACGTCGACTGGGTGTGCTCGTGGGGCCCGCTCATCCACGGCCACGCCCACCCCGACATCCTGGCCGCCATCGCCGACGCGGCCGCCCACGGCACGAGCTTCGGCGCGCCGACGGCGGCCGAGGTCGAGCTCGCCGAGGAGGTTGCGCGGCGGATGCCGGCGGTCGAGATGGCTCGGATGACCTCGAGCGGGACCGAGGCGACGATGAGCGTCATCCGCCTGGCCCGCGCGGCGACCGGCCGCGACAAGCTGCTGAAGTTCGCCGGCGCCTACCACGGGCACGTCGACGGCCTGCTCGCCGAGGCGGGCAGCGGCCTGGCCACCGCGGCCCTGCCGGCCAGCCCGGGCGTCCCGGCGGCGACGACCGCCGACACGGTGATCGTCGCCTGGAACGACGTCGACGCCGTCAGCGCAGCCTTCGACGAGCACGAGCTCGCGGCCGTGCTGGCCGAGCCCTACCCGGCCAACATGGGCCTCGTCCCGCCCGCGGAGGGCTTCCTCGAGCACCTGCGCGAGCGGGCGACGTCGGCCGGCGCGCTGCTCGTCTTCGACGAGGTCATCACGGGATTTCGCGTCGCGCGCGGCGGCGCGCAGGAGCTGACGGGAGTCATGCCCGACCTCGTCGTCATGGGCAAGGTCATCGGCGGTGGGCTGCCGGCCGCGGCGTACGGCGGGCCGCGCGAGCTCATGGAGCGCATCGCCCCGGCCGGTGACGTCTACCAGGCCGGCACGCTGAGCGGCAATCCGCTCGCCGTCGCGGCGGGGCGCGCGACCCTGGCGCTGCTCGACGAGGCGGCCTACGCCCGGCTCAGCGCGACCACCCAGGCCTTGTCCGACGGCCTGCGCGAGGCGGCCGGCGACCGCCCGGTGCAGGTCGCCTGCGTGCGCGGACTGGTCACCCTCTTCTTCAGCGACCGCCCGGTGCGCTCGTACGCCGACGCGCGCGCCTGCGACACCGAGGCCTACGGCGCGTGGTGCCGGGCGCTGCTGGCCCGCGGCGTCTACGCGCCGCCGTCGCAGTTCGAGGCGTGGTTCCCGTCGCTGGCCCACACCGCCGAGCACGTCGAGCGCACGGTCGAGGCCGCGGCCGCGGCGTTCGCGGAGGTCGCATGAGCCGCGAGCTGCGGGCCGTCCTGGTCGCCGAGGGCGGGCTCGTCGCCGCCGCGCTGGGGCCCGACGCGCCCCCCGACGACGGTCCGCTGCATGCCGCCGCGGTCCGCGAGGGGCAGCGCCTGCACGCCGGCGCCGCGCGCGTCGTCACCGGCGCCGAGCCCGACCTGGCGCTGCTCGCCGGCGACCGCCTCTACGCGCTCGGCCTCGAGCGCCTGGCCGCCGCCGGCGACCTCGACGGCATCGCCGCGCTGGCCGAGGTGATCTCGCGCTGCGCGCAGGCGCAGGCCGACGGCGATTCGGCCGCCGCCGAGGCCGCCTGGGAGCGATTGGCCCGGCGCGCCGATGGCGCCATGGCGCGGCCTGACGAGCCTCCGGACTGATTGAATGTCTGGCTGGAATGCCAGACGATCCGCGCCGCCGAACCAAGTCCAAGTACACCGCCGACCGGGGAATCCCGGGCGCCTTCGAGGGCGAGACGATCACGCGGCGCCGGTTCATGACCGGCTCGGCCCACACCGCCGGCGCCGTCGCCGCCTCGGCCTTCCTGCTGCCCGCCCTCGGCTTCGCGCTCGGCCCGCTGTTCGAGAAGACGCCCGTGCGCTGGCAGGACGTCGGCGCGGTCGACGACTTCAACGCCGACGACTACATCCCGCGGATCTTCACCGAGGTCCCGGGCATGGGCGAGGCGGGCAAGACGACCGCCTACGTCCGCAAGCACAACCCGCAGCTCGACGGCCCGGTCCAGAAGCCCGAGCAGTACGGGCAGTACATCGCCATCTCGACGCGGTGCATGCACCTCGGGTGCCCGGTCCGCTACACCGCGGCCGCCCAGCGGTTCATCTGCCCTTGCCACGGCGGCGTCTACGACGCCTTGGGCCAGCGCGTCGGCGGCCCGCCCGTCCGCCCGCTGGACCGCTTCTACACCCGCGTGGTCAACGGCCGCGTCCAGGTCGGCCCGCGCTTCAGCGTCAACTCCGAGCTCAGGCGCTTCTCGCCCCGCTACCCCGGCGAGGACCTCGACGGCATCGGCCAGTACCTCTACCCGTCCCGCCCGACGCAGCGCAAGCTGCCTCCTGAATAGCCATGAAGCTCAAGCTCCCCGCGCCTCCGATCCCCGACCAGCTCAAGCCGGCGCCGCGGCGCCCGCAGGAGGCGCCGCCCAAGGGGCCTCTCGACACGGCCAAGGAAGCGGGCAAGTCGGCGATCGACTGGGTCGACGAGCGCACGTCGCTGTCCGGCGGCGCGCGCTGGATGATGTTCCGCAAGGTCCCCAAGGGGACCAACTGGTTCTACACGCTGGGCTCGGCGACGATGTTCGCGTTCCTCAACCAGGCCGTCACCGGCGTGTTCCTGGCCATGTACTACGACCCGTCGCCCACGCGGGCCTACGAGTCGGCGCGCTTCATCACCAACGAGGCCTTCCTCGGCGAGTTCGTGCGCGGCATGCACAAGTGGGGCTCGACGGTGATGGTCATCCTCGTCTTCCTCCACATGGCGCGGACGTTCTTCTTCGGCGCCTACAAGTACCCGCGCGAGCTCAACTGGGTCATCGGCGTGATCCTCGTCGTGCTGACGCTCGTCATGTCGCTGACGGGCTACCTGCTGCCGTTCGACCAGCGCTCCTACTGGGCCACGGTCGTGGCGATGAACATCAACGGCACCGGTCCGCTCGTGGGCCCGTACCTCGCCGACTTCCTGCTCGCCGGCCCGCAGTTCGGGGCGACGACGCTGTCGCGCTTCTACGCGGTCCACATGATGCTCGTGCCCGGCGCGATCGCCGCGTTGATCGGCGCCCACCTGTACCTCGTGGCCAAGCTCGGGACGACCGCGCCGCCGTGGCTGAAGGCCGAGCCGCCCGCCGATCTGCGCAAGGAAGTGGCGTAGATGAACAAGGCCGAGAAGGAGCAGTACCTCCGCGAGTACGCGATCCTCAAGTCGCAGGGGAAGCCGTTCTTCCCCTACGCGGTGGCCAAGGACAGCATCATGGCGTGCATCGTGATGGCGGTCATCATCACGATGTCGATCGTCCTCGGCGCCGAGCTCGGCCCGAAGGCGGACCCGACGAGCACCACCTACGTCCCGCGGCCGGAGTGGTACTTCTTCTTCCTCTTCGAGCTGCTGCGCGTCGTCAAGCCGCCGTCGCTGGTGCCGCTAGCGACGATCGGCATCCCGACGATCTGCCTGATCCTCCTGCTGCTGCTGCCGTTCTACGACCGCGGCCCCGAGCGGCGGCCCGAGCGGCGGCCGATCGCCACCACCGCGGGGATCCTGACGATCGGCGCGATGGCCTACCTGACCTTCCTCGGCGCCAACGCCGGCTCGACGACGGCGATCGAGATCAACCCGCCGCAGAGCGTCATGCAGCAGGGCTCGACGGCGGTGGCCGAGTTCAACGCGGGCAAGGAGGTCGCCGCGCAGTCGGGCTGCCTGGCCTGCCACAAGTTCGGCGAGAGTGGCAACGACGGGCCGGGTCCCCCGCTGGAGAAGATCGCCGAGCGCCTGCCGCGCCAGGCGATCGCGCGCACCCTGATCAACCCCACCGCGCCGATGCCGTCGTTCAAGAACCTGCCGCCCGACAAGTTCAACGCGCTGGTCGCCTTCCTGGGCAACCTCCGCTAGGCGCATGTCCTCCACGCCGGGGGTCCTCGAGGAGGGCCAGGTCCGGGCGATGTTCGATCGCATCGCCGGCTTCTACGACCTCCTGAACTCGGTCATGACCGCCGGGCTGCACCACCGCTGGCGCGCGCGGGCGGCCGACCTCGCCGCGGTCGGACCGGGGTCGCGCGTGCTCGACGTGGCCACGGGCACCGGCGACATGGCCATCGAGCTGGCCCGCCGCGGCTGCGAGGTCGTGGGGACCGACTTCGCCGACGAGATGCTCGAGCGCGCGCGGGCCAAGGCGCCCGCGCTGCGCTGGGAGCACGCCAACGCGCTCGCCCTGCCCTACGCCGACGACGCCTTCGACGCCGCCACGGTCGGCTTCGGCGCGCGGAACTTCTCGGACCTCGACCGCGGGCTGGCCGAGATGGCGCGGGTCGTGCGCCCCGGCGGGCGCGTGGTGATCCTCGAGATCACGACGCCGACGCGCCCGCCCCTCTCCGCCTTCTACCGGGTGTGGTTCGACCACGTGGTCCCCGCGCTGGGTCGCCTCGCCGGCGAGTCGCAGGCCTACTCGTACCTGCCCTCCAGCGTCCGGCGCTTCCCCGGGCCGGCGGAGCTGGCCGCGGCGATGGAGCGCGCGGGGCTCGAGCGCCTGCGCTGGATCATCACCGCGGGCGGGATCATCGCCCTGCACGTGGGGCAGGTACGGCCGTGAGCGTGCAGGTCGACGCCGTCCTCGACGCGGCCGGACCCGCGCTGGCCGAGCGCATGGCGCGGGTCGAGGAGCGGCTGGCCGCGGCGGCCGACTGGGCCACCGGCGCGCTGGCCGAGCACGCGCGGGCGACGATCGCCGCCGGCGGCAAGCGCCTGCGCCCGATGCTCGTCTTCCTGGCGGCGGGCGAGGCGGCGCCCGACGGCGACGACGGGTTGATCCGCGCGGCGGCCGCGGTCGAGCTCGTCCATTCGGCGACCCTCGTCCACGACGACGTCCTCGACGGATCCGCCCTGCGCCGCGGGCGCCCGACCGTCGTGGCGGCGGCAGGACGCGACATGGCGGTGGCCGTCGGCGACCTGCTCTTCTCGCGGGCGTTCGCCGAGCTGGTGCGCAACGCGCGCATCGACGAGGTCCGGGTGCTCTCGGAGGCGAGCTCGGCGCTGGCCGCCGGGGAGCTGCTCCAGCGCGAGGACGCCTGGCGCCCCGACGTCAGCGTCGAGCGCTACCTGCTCCGCTGCGAGCTCAAGACGGCGCGGCTGTTCGAGGCCGCCTGCGAGCTGGGCGCCCTGGAGGCGGGGGGGCCGGCCCGCGCGCTCGGCGCGTTCGGCCGGCGGATCGGCCTGGCCTTCCAGCTGCTCGACGACGTGCTCGACGTCTCAGGCCCGCCCGAGCGCACGGGCAAGCCGCGGGGGACCGACCTGCTCGACGGCACCGTGACGCTGCCGTTCATCGTCGCCCGCGAGCGGGACGGCGAGCTGCCCCACCCCCGGGAGATCCGGACGCCCGAGCAGGCCGCGGCCGCCTGCGACCGCATCACGGCGACCGGCGCGCTCGAGGACGTCCGCACGCGGGCGCTCGAGATGGTCGCCGAGGCGAAGGCCGCGCTGCCGCGCGCGGATCGGGCGCTGGAGCTGGTGGCCGACGGGGTCGTCGACCGCTACGCGTAGGGCCTAGAAATCCTCAGGGAGGATCTGGTCGTCACGGAGGGCGGAGATGAAGCGGTCGATCTCCTCCTCCATGTTCGCGTGCATGAGCCGCTTGAGGTCACGCACGAGCGCCTCGGTCCCGCGGTCGAGCTCCTCGTCGAAGCGCTCGACGAGGCTCTGCTCGTAGACGCCGGTCCCGGTCCACTCGCAGTTGGGGCAGCGCAGCGTGACCGACCAGTGGGTCGCGCCGTACTCCTCCCACTCCACCGGGTAGACGAGGTCGACCCCGCAGCTCCCGCACAGGTGCAGGTCGCGGTCCTTGTCGTCGTGCAGCGAGGCGGGCAGCCGCGTGTGGGCGGCCCGCTGCTCCTCGAAGTAGACGACCTCGATGACCTTGCCGGACGGCAGGACGACCCGGCGCGTGTAGTGACGGTGATCCGGCTTGAGGCTCACGACCCACGTATCGGACGATGACCGCCCGACCTTTACGGTCAGTTGGTCCGAAAACGCCCAACGAGCGCTACTGTTGGCTCGATGGGACCCATCGGACCGCTCGAACTGGGCATCGTCCTCCTGATCGTGCTGCTCATCTTCGGCCCGAAGCGGCTGCCCGGACTGGGCAAGCAGCTGGGCAGCGGGATGCGCGAGTTCAAGGAGGGAATCACCGGCAAGGGCAACGATTCCGACGAGGACGACGAGCCGGCGCGGCCGGAGATCGTCGCCGCCGAGGGCTCCCGTGAGGCCTCCGCCGCGCCGCCGGCGGCGGCGAAGGACCCGCAGAGCTCCTAGCGGCGGTCATGGCGTCCGCGGCGCTGCGCAGGCCCGTCGGCCACGAGGACCGTCTCAGTCTGGTCGACCACCTCGACGAGCTGCGCTCGCGCCTGATCGTCGGCCTCGTCGCGCTCGTGACCGCCTTCAGCGTGTGCTTCGCGTTCAACGGCACGCTGCTGAACATCGTCAACCGCCCGCTCGAGCACGAGACCCAGAAGAACGTCGACAAGGGGCGCGGGCCGCTCGGGCAGATCAAGAAGGTCGAGGACGGGGTGCGCGGCGTGGGCGGCCAGGTCGACGAGGCCCTGCGGCTGCTCTCGCGGCCCGACTCGCGGCTGCCGCGCGCCACGCGCGCCGCGCTGGCGAAGCAGCGGGCGGCGCTGCGCGCCCAGCTCGCCACCCTGCCCAAGGTGACCGGCAACCGCCCGGTGACGCTGGGGATCGGCGAGCCGTTCACCAACACGCTGGTCGTCAGTCTCTACTTCGCGATCCTGCTGGCCATGCCGTTCCTGCTCTGGCAGGCCTATGCGTTCGTCCTTCCCGCCTTCAGCCCCGAGGAGCGGCGCATCGCCCTGCCGCTGCTGATGATGATCCCCGGGCTCTTCCTCGTCGGCGTGGCCTTCGGCTACTTCCTGGTCCTGCCGGCCGCCGTGCGCTTCCTGCAGAACTTCAACGCCGACAACTTCAACATCCTCATCCAGGGCCGCGACTACTACCGCTTCGCGGCGCTGACCCTGGTCGCGATGGGCATCGTCTTCCAGGTCCCGGTCGGCATCCTCGCGCTGACGCGCACCGGCGTCGTGTCCGTCCAGCAGCTGCGCCGCTCGCGCCGCTACGCGTTCGTCATCTGCTTCGTGGTCGCCACGCCGCTGCCGGGCACCGACCCGGTCTCGATGATCATCGAGAGCCTCATGCTCTACCTGCTCTACGAGGTCGGTATCCTGCTGTCCGCCCTCCTCGTGCGCCCGCGTGAGCGCTCCGCGGCGCCCGAGGATCTGACCGTTTCCTCCTAGATGCTCTTCGATCTCCGAGCCCGCGGCCGGCGCCGCACGATCCAGGTGATCTACCTGTTCCTCGCCGTGCTGATGGGCGGCGGCCTGGTCTTCTTCGGCATCGGCGGCAACACCGCCGGCGGCCTCTTCGACGCGTTCAAGAGCAACGGGGGCGGGGGCGGCGGCAACGACGCGCTCGAGAAGCGAGTCGAGCGGGCCGAGAAGCGCGTCCACGCCCAGCCCCGCAACACGATCGCCTGGGCCGACCTCACCCGCGCGCAGTACCAGCTCGCCGGCGTGGGCGAGAACTACGACCAGAACACGAGCAGCTTCACCACCAAGGGCAAGCGCGAGCTGCGCAAGGTCGAGCGGTCGTGGGACCGCTACCTGGCGCTCGACCCGCCCAAGCCCAACGCCGACCTGGCGAGCCTCATGGTCCAGGCGTTCAGCAGCACGGGCCTCAACCGCCCGACCAAGGCGGTCGCGGCCCAGGAGATCGTGGTCGACGCCCGACCACCGAGCACCGGCCTGTACTCGACCCTGGCCATCCTCGCCTACCAGGCGGGCCAGACCCGCAAGGGCGACCTCGCGTCCGGCAAGGCGGTCGAGCTCGCCCCGAAAGACCAGCGCTCAACGCTGCGCGACCAGCTCAAGGCGGCCAAGCAGCAGGCCATCCAGCCGACGACGTCATCGGGCTAAACTGGCCGCCCCTGGGCCGTTAGCTCAATTGGCAGAGCAGGGGACTCTTAATCCCAAGGTTGCAGGTTCGATTCCTGCACGGCCCACTGCCAAAAGGCCCGCAATGACGGGCCTTTTGCATTCTCGGGCCCGCCCGAGATCCTCCGCGAGTAGCGCTCGCGAGTAGCAAACCGGCGCCTCGACGAGCTCATCTCGCGTAGCGCTGCTCATGCCGCGTGCCTCTTTCTCGCGCGCACCCACTCCTCGACATCGTGGCGCAGGAACCGCCAGCGGAGTCTGAGCTTGACGGCCGGCAGGTACTCGATCTGCGCCCTCGCAATGAGCTGCGGGTCCGAGCGCCGCGTGTCGTGCACGGCGCTCAGTGACCGGAAGCTACAGCGCAGGCCGGCGGTGGCGGGGAGCATCGGCGGACGGCGGGCGTGGACGGCGTCGATGATCTCGGCGTTGTCGATGCCCTCCAGGTAGACCGACGTGATGCCGAGATTGGCGTGGCCGAGCTGGCGCTGGATGACGTTCAGCGAGACGCCCTCGCGGGCCATCTCGACCGCGTACGCGTGGCGCAGTTGATGCGGCGCCCACGGACGTCCGGCCGTCGACCCGCTGGCGACGCACAGCAGCGGACCGACCGGGAGCTCGAGGCGGCGCCCGATCCACGGACGCAGCGGCTGCAAGCCCCAGTCGTCCATGCCGACCTCACGGCGCTCGTCTCCCTTGCCGTGGCGCACCGTGGGCCGGGCACTCCCGCTCGTCGTCCATCTCGGGTGTCTCCTCGAGTGGGTCAGGCTGCTCGCGATCTGCGGGAAGCGGAACTCTCGCCGCTATCGTCGGGCCGTCCCTTGGTCATCATTGGCTCGGTGGCGAGCGACGCATCGAGGCGGCTCCGTTGGGCGGTTGAGGTTCTCCAGGTCGCAGCGGACGATCGTGTCCTCGAGGTGGGGTGCGGCCACGGCGTGGCCGTTTCATTGGTGTGTGATCAGCTCCACGGTGGGCGGATGACGGCAGTTGACCGCTCTCCGAAAATGATCGAGGCGGCGAAGAGGCGTAACCAAGCCCATGCGCGGAAGGTGCGGTTCGTCTGCGCCAGCCTGGCACAGGCCGATCTCGGGGACGAGGTCTACGACAAGGCCTTCGCGGTCCACGTCGCCGCGCTCCATAGGCCGGGAGACGAGCTGGATATCGTCCGGCGCCGGCTCGCCGCCGGCGGGCGCCTTTACCTGTTCAGCCAGGCTCCGGGATTGAACGCGCCGGAGTACGCCGAGCGGTTCGGTGCGGAACTTGCAGGGGTGCTCGGGGAGGCTGGCTTCGATGTCGAAGACGCACCTATCAAGGATCTCGGGAGTGGATTCGCCGCGGCTGTCATCGCTCGGGCGTCACGGTGAGCGCGCCGCGCTCGCGCTTGCGGGTTCTCGGACGCGGGGATTCTCTCGCCGCGGTCGATCGGGGTAACGGCGACCGTGCTGCAGATCTCGACCGACGACGCCGACGCGCTCTGGCGACGCGCGCTCGACGCCGGGGCCGAAGCTCGCCACGAGCTCGCTGACCGGTTCTGGGGCGAGCGCCACGGCCAGCTGACCGACCCCTACGGGCACCGCTGGAACATCGCCGCGCGCCTGCGCGACGTCTCACCCGCGGAGATCGCCGCGGCGGCCGCGAAGGTGTTCGGTTGATGGCCGCCCCGCCGCGCGATCGGGCAGCGCAGCGACGCCTGCTTCGGGCTTCTCGCGCCGCGGCGGCGATCGTCGGCGCGCTCGTCGCGGCCGCGCTCGGGATCTACGTCTGGGCGCGGCTGTCCACCGATGAGTCGACGATCGCGCGGGCGCTGATCTGGATGTCGGCCGACATCGGCGACCAGCACCGCTTTCCCTCACGCGCGATCCCGGCCTCCGCGCACGCGAGCGCGCTACCGATCGCGCGCCAGTCCCACGTGCGCGTACCCGACGTGCGCGCGACGCATACGCGCGCCTTCGTGGTCGTCCACCACGACCGCGTGGTCTACGCGCGCTACTTCGACGGCGCGAACCGCCAATCGCTGGAGACCTCGTTCTCGATCGCGAAGTCGATCGTGTCGACGCTGGTCGGGATCGCGATCGACGAGCGGCTGATCCACAGCATCGACGACCCGATCACCCGCTACGTCCCCGAGCTGGGCAAACGCGAGCCGCGCTTCCGGCGGATCACCCTGCGCGACCTGCTGACCATGTCGTCGGGTCTGCGTTACGCCGAGACCACCGTGCTCGGCATCCCCTGGCCATGGCGCGACGACACCTACACCTACTACGGCACCGACCTGCGCAAGGTCGCGCTCACCCGCACCCGGATCGAGGAGCCGCCCGGCCAACGCTGGCACTACAACAACTACAACCCGCTGCTGCTCGGCCTCGTGCTCGAGCGCGCCGCCCACATGCCCGTCGCGCGCTTCGCTTCGACCCGGCTCTGGCGTCCCCTCGGCGCTGCACGCGGTGCGACGTGGAGCCTGGACTCCAAACGGTCAGGGTTCGAGAAGCTCGAGAGCGGCTTCAACGCAACGGCGCTCGACTACGCGCGCCTCGGCCTGCTGTTCCTGCACGCCGGTCGCTTCAACGGCCGCCAGATCGTGTCCCACGCGTGGGTCCGTGCCGCCACCGCACCGCACACCGCGACCGACTACCCCAACCCGTACGGCTACTTCTGGTGGATCGACGGCCACCGCCCCGGGCTCTTCTACGCCCTCGGCAACTACGGCCAATACGTCTACATCGACCCAAGGGCCGACACCGTGATCGTTCGCCTGGGCAGCGACTGGGATCACGGCAACGAAGCCTGGCTCGCCCTGTTCCGGCGAATCGCCGACGACCTCGCGACGTCCAACTGACCCACAGAGCGCTGCCCCACGGATCAGACGGTCGACTGCCTTGGGAGCCTCCGTCGGCGCGAGAGTCTCGGCGGTGGGCGGCCCTGAGTGCGACCGAGCGTGCTCCTCGTCGTCCCGGGCGGAAGCGGGGCGCTGTACGTGAGCGAGAGTGCAGTTCGGGCTCAATAGCCGCCCGAAATGCACTCTCGACGCCCCCGGGATGCGCTGCCCGTATCCATGTCAAGGGAGCACTCCCGACGTGTGGACGGTTGGGCGCGACCCTGTCCGGCGTATCTGACACGCAAGCGAGGACCGCAATGAAACCTCAGTTCATCCGCGCACTATCGGCAGCGGTGACCGTCGCACTCGCCGCGGTCGCGGTGGGTTGTGGCGACACGGCCAAGCAGCATTTCATCGCGCAAAGCAACGGGCTCTGCCGCGACATGAACCAGCAACTGCGTCACGCCTCGAGGCCGGCGTACGTAAACGTCGATCCCGAGGAGCTGTTCGCTCGCTTTGCCCGCGAAAGGCGGGCGGCACGGCGAGAGTTCTACCGTGGGTTCTTGGCCCTCCACGCTCCGGATGACCACGCGCGCGCCCTGCAGGAGCAGTTCCGGGCCGTCGTGCGGATGGAGTCGCAGCTCCTAGCCCGAGTCGGCGACCGGGACCTGACCGACCGTCAGGCGCAGAAGCTCGCCGAGCTGCCGCAGACCAAGCGGTTCGGGCGGGCAGCACGAGAGCTGAACGCCGACATGCGGGCATACGGCTTGTCGTGCCCGGCGCGGATGCGCTGGTAGCCCCGGTCGAGCATGAGAGGGACCGCGGCGGTCCACACGCCGAAACCTCCGGGGTCTCGATCAGGCGGAGACCGGCGCAGGCCATCAGACCAGTGCCGTTTTCAAGGCAGGAGCCGCGTCTGCGGCACCAACCGGCGGCGCTCTCGCACTGGACGACGGATGACGGGCAGCGAGCGCGGGCTGACCGAAGCAAGTCCCGTCTCACCTCCTGACCGCGCTGGCAGCAGCAGCTCAGCGACCGTGCCGCGCGAACGAACGGCGGGAGCCCGTCCGGCAACATGGTGGACGTGTCGAAGCTGCGCCGAGCTGGAGTCGTCGCGCGGGCGCTGGCCGCCCAGGCCCGCGGTCCCGCGCCGCCGCGCGTGGAGCCGCTCGAGCTCGCGCCGTGCGCGGCGGCGCTCGAGCGGGCCGGCGCGCAGGTGGCGGCGGTGCGCGTGGGCGCGCGCGCCCGGCCGTGGACGACCTCCGGCCTCCGCGCGGTCGCCGGCGCGCCGCTCACGTGGCTGGCGCACGGCGACACCTGGATCTTCAGCCAGCGCGGGACGCACGTCCCGGCGGCGCTGCAGCTGCGCGTCCGCACCGGCGGCCGTGCGCCCGCGCTGAGCGGCACCGGTCCGACGCACACGGCGCCCGCGCCGCACGACGGTGAGGTCGAGCTCTGCTGCCTGTACCCGGACGAGCTGCAGGGGCCCGACGAGCAGCTCGTCGGCGATCTGCTGCCGCGCCGCGCATTCGGCGGCGGCTTCGACGTGGCGGTCGCCGTGTGGGCGCCGGGGACGGACGTGGGCGCGGCACTGGCCGCCGCCGCCGACCCCACGGGCCTGTGCGCCCGCGAGGCCGAGCGCCTCGCGCATCCGCTCGCGCCGCCGGAAGGGTGGCACGCGCACCCGGTGCTGGCACTCACCGGCCTGCACGCGGCGGGCGACGCGGAGATCGCCGTCGAGGACCCCGGCGGCGGCGTCGAGATCATCCGCCGCGACGCGCGCGTGCCGCTCACGCCGACGCTCGCGCTGCGTTGGCGGTGGCGGCTCGACACGCTCCCCAGCCCGCTCGCCGAGGACACGCTGCTCACGCACGACTACCTCTCGGTAGCCGTCGAGTTCGACGATGGCAAGGACCTCACGTACTACTGGAGCTCGTCGCTGCCGCCGGAGACCTCGTATCGGTGTCCGCTGCCGCACTGGCGTCACCGCGAGTGGCACCTCGTCGTGTGTAGTGGCCGCGACCGGCTCGGCACGTGGCAGGCCGAGCAGCGCACCATCGCGCCCGATCGTGACCGCGCGATCGGAGGTCGCGCGCCGCGCGAGGTCACGCGCGTGTGGCTGATCGCGACGACGGTGGCGCAGCGCGGCCGCGCGTCGGGGCGCTATGCAGAGGTCGCGCTGGTCGACGGCGACGCCTTGACGCAGGTGCTGTAGCGCCCGCCGGGGGCACTCGAAGTACGTGTCGCCTCGAACACCGCCGTGAGCGTTCGGGTACACGTCATCCAACCGTCTCCTCAGGCCGCGACGGCGGCCGTCGCCGCAGCCATGAAGCTCTCGAGCTCGCGGCGGACGGCCGGTCCGCACGGCTGGAAGACGAGCTCGGTCACGCCGGCTTCGGCGAACTCTTCGAGCCGCCGGCGGACGCGGTCGGCGGTCCCGCTGACCGTTACGTGCTCCAGCAACGCGTGGCCTCCCGCGTCCCAGGCGGCGCGGTCGGCCTCGTTGAGTCCGACGCAGTGCTGGTTGTGCACGGCGAGGTGGCGCTCGTCGGGCGGCGTGCGGTCGACGACCGCCTTCCACTCGCGCCCACCCGGCAGCTCCTCCAGGGAACCACCGAACTCGTAGCCCCCGTGGTAGGCGAGCGCCCATCCAGGTCCGCTTGCCGCGCGGACGCGCTCGGAGGCGAGATCCTCCCCGTCGTCGAGGACGGTCCCCCAGAACAGGTACGACACCCGGGGAAACTCGCGGGCGAAGTCCGGTATCGCTTGTGTGACGAACAGCCCGTCGCCGAGCTCGCGGGCGACCGCGGCGCCCTTGGGCCCGAGCGCGCCGATGATGACGGGCACATCGACCGGCCGCGGCGCTGCGTGCCCATCGGGATGCAGCATGCGCATGCGCGCGCCCTCCCACTCGATCGTCTCGCCGCGCAGCAGGCCCCGGTAGGCGCGGATGTAGGCCTCCATGAACGACCACTTGATCGCCGGGTAGCCCATCGCGCGCCGCCCTGTGAAGCCGGTGCCGAAGGCGACCATCACCCGGCCCGGCGCCAGGGCGGCGAGCGCCGCGGTGCCGGCCGCGTTGACCATCGGATGGCGCAACGACGGCACGAGGACTCCGGGCCCCAGGCCGATGCGCTCGGTCCGTTCGGCCGCGAGCGCGAGCGTCATCCAGACGTCGGGGCTCTGCTGCGGTGTGTCGTAAAGCCACGCCCGCGAGTACCCGAGCTCCTCGGCCAGCGCCACGTCCTGCGGCGATGACAACGTCGTTGGAAATGCGCACGAGATGTCCATCAGACTCCTCTCCCGGAGACCGTGAAGACCGCTCGTCGACACTACCTGCTCGCGGGTCCGCGCTACCGGTGCTCTCGCTTCAAGGCAAGACCACCAGCGCCGCCCGGCCAACGTCTCGACCGACGGCGCCGGACGCTGCATCGCAGTTCCGGCTTGGACGAACCCGGCCACCCGGCTCACGTGGGCGCCGTTCTACGTCACGAGCCACGGATCCGGCGCCGGGAGCACCGGCTGCAACCACCCCGAGGGCTACATCCTGGTCCGGTGGTCGGGCATCCCGGCGCCCAGCTTCACCGACTGGGTCGGCCTGTTCCGCTACGGCACGCCGGACACCGCCGAGTGTCTGCTCGCCTACACGTACACGGACGGCACGCGCACCCGGGGAGGGCAAGC
>DASXRF010000288.1:0-2379 GCA_036506755.1 Solirubrobacteraceae bacterium
CGGTCCGCCGGCCGGCGCGGCGCGGCGAGCACGCGCACGGCGTGGTGCCCGTTGCCGTTGGCGAGCATCGCCAGCGCGGGCACCGCCAAGCGGCCGTTGCCGTTGCGCCGCGCCCCGTTGCCGTTGCGATGGCCGTTGCCGTTGACGTGGCCGTTGCCGTTCGCGTAGCCGTAGGCCGGCGGCTGGGCGCGCTGGGGCCGGCGCTCGGCCAGATAGGCGGTCACGCCGAGGGGCACGGCGATGATCGCGGTGAGGTGATGGACGACATGCAGCCCGACGCCCAGCAGGGCGCGCAGGACGCCCTCGCGCCGGACGAGCAGCCCGTAGAACTCCTTGTTGAGCGCGACGAGGGCGGCCAGGCTCCACAGCGCGAGCACGGGCTCGCCGGCAAGCAGCGCGGCGACGCCGAGCAGGCTGGCCAGCGCGCTCAAGCGGTGACGCCAGCCGAGGTTGAGCTCGGTCATCAGTGCGTGATGACGCAACAGCAGCTTCGTCCACGGCACGCCGCGCCCCAGCAGGTCCGTGCGGACCATGCCGGGCAGGCTCCACGCCTTCAGGTGCGTGCACTGCAGCTCGGGGTCGAGCTCGATCCGCGCCCCGGTCGCCGCCAGCCGCATGCCGAAGTCGACGTCCTCCACGCACTCCGTCCTGGGATCGAAGCCGCCGAGCGCGGCGAACGCGTCGGCGCGCACGGCGCCGAGGCCGGTCCAGAACGTGCGGGCGGGCCCGGGCGAGTGCTGGTGGACGTTGTGGTGCAGCAGGTTGCGGAAGCCCGACACCGCCCCGGGCGCGGCAGGGCAGTCGTCGTAGGAGCCGAACAGGGCGGTCAGCCGCCCGTCGCGGTCGAAGGCCGCCCTGGCGCGCGTGAACGTGTCGGGGTGCACGACGACGTCGGCGTCGATGAAGACGAGCACGTCCCCGCTCGCCCGCTCCGCGCCGAGGTTGCGCGCCGCCGCGGCGCCCAGCTCGCTGGGGCCGTCGACGACGATGACCTCGTCGGGCGCGTCGGGAGCCGACTCGATGGCCGCCCGGCAGCGCGCGAGCGTCTCCGGCCGGTTGGTCGCGGGGACGATTACGCTGAGGATGGACATTCCGGCTCGAGCTCCGTCTCGAGCAGCGCCTCAGTGCGCAGTCTTGGGTCCCTCAGGCGAGTCCCCGATCCGGCGGACATCCGTGCCTCCATCTCAGGGGCGTATGCGTCGTCCCTGAAGGCGAACATAACGTCGGGAAGAAAGTGCGGTCAACCCCCCGCGGGTTAGGCAATTGACGCAACGACCAGTACGGCAACCACCCCGGCGAGCGCGACGGCGGTCAGATTTCGCTCCGGTGCGGCCCCGAGCAGCCGTGCCGCGACGATGACGGTCACGGCGCTTCCGGTCAGCAGGGCGGCTGGTGCGGCCGCCGCGTCGAGGAGCGGCACGGCGACCGCGACGGTCACCAGGAAGACGCTCGCGCCCGCCGCGGTGGCCCACAGCCGCAGCTCGGGGCGCAGCCGCAGGGCGGACGCCTGGGTCGCCAGGCCGGTGAGCGGCGCGAGCGGGAGCACGGCGAGCGCCGCCGCGAACGCGTCGTGGGCGGCGAGGAACCGGTCGCCGAGGACGAGCCGGATGCCCGGTGTCAGCAGCGCGGCGGCGAGCAGCGCGCCCGGAAGCAGGACGGCGAGCGACTGCCACGCGAGCCGCCGCGCCGCGCGCTCGGCCTCGCCGAGGCCCGTCGCGCCTCGCTCGATCAGGCCGGGCAGCTGGACGGCGAAGAGCTGCCAGACGACCGCCGTCCCGGCGATCGCCACGCCGAGTGCGAGCGCGGCGTAGCCGGCTTCGGCGCTCGTGCCGCCGAGCAACGCGACCGCGACGACGCCGCCGCGCTGCTGGAGCAGGACGAGCGCGACGCTCGCCCCGCCGAGCAGGCCGAAGCGCAGCGCCCCGGCGGGCAGCGGCGCGCCGGGCGCGGCGCGGCGCAGCGGGCCGGCGACGACCGAGGCGGCGAAGGCGAGCGCGCCCGCCGAGGCGACGGCGATGCCGGCGACGGAGCCCGCCCGGCCGGCGACGGCGTACAGGCCGAGCACGGCGCCGAGCAGCAGCGTGTTCTGCAGCGGGAAGCGCGCGCTCCACACGCCCGCGCGGCCGAACCCCAGCGCGACCTGGAAGGCGAGCGTCGCGGCGACGTCGAGGGCGAGCGCGGCGACGACGAGCCCGGTGACGAGCGCGTCGAAGCGCTCGGGGACGACGGCGACGAGCACGCCGGCGACCACGGCGATCGAGCCGACCTGCACGAGCCGCCAGCGCCCGAGTCGCGCGCCGAGCGCCCGCGCGACCGCCGGTCGCTGGTCCGGGGGCGCCGCCGGGACGAAGCGGGCCATCAGCGTCGGGCCGGCCAGCG
>DASXRF010000289.1:0-2092 GCA_036506755.1 Solirubrobacteraceae bacterium
GGCACGACCGCCCGCGTGTCGATCACGCACGGCCGGCGCTGGGCGGTGGCGGCCGCCGGCCACGTCGAGCGGCTCGGCGTGGACCTGTGCGAGGTCGCGCGCGCGCCGAACGTGGCGCGCATCTCGAGGCGGTTCCTCGCCGACGAGGAGCGCGCCCTGCCGGCGTGCGCGGCCGACTGGGCCACGCTGTGGGCGCTCAAGGAGGCGGCGTGCAAGGCGCTGCGGCTCGGCGTCTTCGACGGGGGCCTCCGCGCGTCGCGGGTGGCGGCGCTGGCGCCGGCGCGCTATGCCTGGCTGGCGCTGACCGTCGCGGTGGAGGTCGGGGCGGAGGACGTGGTCGTCGTGGCGTACGACTGAGCGCCTAGCGGGCCGCGGGCACCAGCGGCCGGCGCCGGTGCAGGTACCCCGGCCCGAGCGCGAGCAGCTCCTCGCACAGCACGTCCGCCGTGTGCACGAGCTGCTCCTCGCTGTGCCGGGCGCTGATGAAGAACCGCAGCCGCGCCAGGTGCTCCTCGACGGCGGGGTAGAGGATCGGCTGCACGTTGATGCCGCGCCGGCCGAGCGCCTGGGCGAGCTGCAGGCAATCCCAGGAGTTGCCGACGATGCAGGGGAGGACGGCGGTGCCTTCGCTCATGCCCGTGTCGACGCCGCGGCGGCGCAGGAGCTCGAGGAAGAACGCGGCCCGCTGGCGCAGCAGCGCGACCAGATCGGGGCGGGCGGCGAGCTTGCGCAGCGCCGCCAGCGCGGAGGCGGCGTTGGGCGGTGAGATGCCGACCGAATACACGAAGCCGGGCATCGTGTATTTCAAGTATTCGGCGAGCGCGTGCGAGCCGGCGATGTAACCGCCGCAGCTGGCGAGCGACTTCGACAGCGTGCCCATCCACATCTCCACGTCGCGCCGGTCGACGCCGAAGTGCTCGCCGACGCCGCGGCCGGTGGCGCCGACCACGCCCAGCGAGTGCGCCTCGTCGACGAGCATCATGGCGCGGTGCTTGCGCTTGATGCGGATGAGCTCGGGCAGCGGCGGCATGTCGCCGTCCATGCTGTAGGTGCCCTCGACCGCGATGAGCACCTTCTTGAAGTCGCGGCGGGCGTCGCGCAGGATCGCGTCGAGCGCCTCGGGGTCGTTGTGCGGGAACGGGCGCCGGCGCGCGCCCGACAGGCGGGCGCCGCCGAGGATGCTGTCGTGCGCGAGGCTGTCGTGGACGATGAGGTCGCCGGGGCCGAACATGTGGCCGACGACACCCACGTTGGTCGCGTGGCCGCCGACCATGACGATGGCGTCCTCGCAGCCGAGGAAGCTCGCGATCTCGGCCTCGAGCTCGCGGTGCAGCGGCTTCTCGCCCGAGGCGACGCGGCTGGCCGAGACCGAGGTGCCGTAACGCGCGACCGCCTCGGTGACCGCGCGCGAGACCTCCTCGTCGCCGGACAGGCCGAGGTAGTTGTACGAGGAGAAGTTCAGCATCTCGCGGCCGCCGATGATCGATGTGTCGGCGGTGACGCGCTCGTGCACGTTGAAATACGGGTTGGAGATGCCCATGGCCTGCGCCAGGTCGAGGCGCTGGCGCAGCTCCTTGTAGGCGGGCATCTCGTCGACGCGGTAGCAGGCGGGGTCGATGTCGTCGATGGGCGCAACCGGCGCGAGCGGCGCGGCCTCGCGCAGCTCGGCGCGCACGCCGCGCAGCTGGGCGACGAGGGCGCCGGAGGCGTCGCTGAGGTCGATGTGACCGGAGAAGAGGTCGCCCTGGGAACGCTCGAAGACGAGCAGGCAGCGGACCTCGGCGCCGGGGGCGACCCGGGTGAAGACGCGCAGCTCGTCGACGCCGAGCGGCAGGCCGCCTCGGCCGTGGACCGCGGCCGCCCAGTAGGCGGCGAGCTGCAGGCAGGAGTCGTAGAGCAGCGGATCGAGGGCGAAACCCGCCGCCGGGTCGGCGGCCAGCTCGCCGGGGCGCGCGGCGCGGACCACGCCGGCGACGTGGCGGTCGGAGACCGAGTCCACGCGCACGATCCCGCGCAACCGCGGACCGTGGAACGTGTGCCGGCCGTAGAACTCGGCCAGCGGCATGGCGGGCGCTTGCCCAGCGGGCGCTTG
>DASXRF010000290.1:0-2339 GCA_036506755.1 Solirubrobacteraceae bacterium
GCCGGCGGCCGCGCCGAGCACGCGGCGCTCGCGTGCGGCGAGCGACGGCCAGCGCGCGCGCAGGACGGTCAGGCCGGCGTCGGCGGACTCGAGGCGCTCGCGCGCGGCGCCGGGCGCGCCCTCGTCGAGCGCGTCCTCGGCGGCCGACACGTCGAGCGCGACCGCGGCCAGCGCCTTGAGCAGCGAGTCCACGGGGCGGCCATGGTGCCGCACCCGCCGGACGTCACTGCTTGCGCGCGATCGCCCTCGCCAGCTCCTTCTTGCTCATGTGCGAGCGCCCCTCGACGCCGAGCTTCTTGGCGCGCTCGTAGAGCTCCTCCTTGGTGTTGCCCTCGGCGTCGACGCCGCCGTAGGTCTCCTTGGGGTGCTCGCGGGCGAAGCGGCCGCTCTGCTTGGCCTGCGGGTCCGACGGGCCCTTCTCGTCCTTGAGCTCCCAGTGGTCGCCGCGCTTCTCGGCGATGTGCTTGACCGCATCCCAAGCGGTGCGGTGCGCGCGCTCCTCGGAGTCGTACTGCTCGTGCGCGCTGTCCAGCGCCTTCTCGTAGGTGCGCTGGACCTTCTTCGGGGACCGCTCCAGCGTGTCCGGCAGGTCCTCCTTCTTGGCGGGCATGACTGCCTCCTCGAAGTCGCTTCTCAGCGATGGCCTGCCCCGCGCGCGGGGACCGGAAACAGGCGCGGTCAGCGCACGAGGTGCTGGGTGATCTCGACGGTCTGCTGGAAGGTCGGGCGGTTCTGGAAGGGGAAGTTCGGGACGCTCACGGCGCTGGCGATCGTGAAGCGGTTCTGGTCGAAGCAGCGCGCCTGCGGGTCGGACGCGCAGTCGCCGTGGCCGTAGAGCTCCTCGTGCGAGTCGCCCAGCGCCTGCAGCAGCGTGCGGCGCAGCAGCCGCCGGCACGCCTTGCGCGAGCCGCCCCCGCAGTAGCCGCGCGAGAGGCGGCCGGCGGGCTTGCGGTGGTTGAACATGTCGCGCAGGTCCTTGTTGACGTAGCTCCACCAGCCGTCCGAGAAGCCGGGGTAGTCGTCGGGCGCCTTGCCGACCGGCGGGCCGCCGAACTGGAGCATGTCGTGCAGCGCGTCGAAGGCCTCGTCGCCGAGGACCGGGCGGTAGATCGCGTCGAGCATCCGCGGCCACCAGGCGTCCATCAGCGTCACCGCGTCGTCTTCGTCGTAGCGGCCGTCCTTGTCGAGGTCGCGCCGGTGGCCGCCGCTCGTCGCCCAGCCGCGCAGGCGGTCGATCTCCGCGCGCAGGGGCGCGGGGGTCGGGTGGCCGAGCGCGCGGACGAGCGGCGTCGTCAGCATCACGGCGCGGACGTCCTGCGTGGCCGGCTCCTCCATCGCCTGCACGAGCTGCTCGAGCGCCATCTTGCGCGGCCCGGCGATCGCGTTCCGCACACGCTGCTCGATCATCTTCGAGCGGAACACCGGCCCGTAGGAGAGCTTGTCGTCGGCCGCCGCCCAGCCGGGCGCCTGCTTGTTGTTCCACGACACCAGGTAGCGCGGGTCAACGGCGTTGGGCCGCTTGTCGAGCGGCACGGTGTGCATCAGGTAGCGGTCGGGGTCGAAGCCCTGCCAGTCGTACTCGCCGGTCCCGAGGATCGGGAAGTCGGGGGAGGTGTTGGGCGCGCGGTAGGGGTAGGCGCCCGACAGCTGGTAGGCGATGTGGTCGGCGTCGATGTAGGCCCAGTTGAAGGCGAAGTTGATGCCGTCGATCGCGCGGCGGAAGGACTGCGGGTCCTTGACGAAGTTGGGGTCGTTGAGGCGCAGGAAGCCGAGCGCCGAGTCGGCCTCGTGGAAGTAGGTCGTGCGCGCGGTGACGAACGCGACGTCCTTGCCGCCGACCTTCCCGCGCGCATAGACGATCCCGTGCACCGTGCGGTAGACGGTCAGCGTCTCGCTCCCGGGCGGCGTCTGGTCGGACGCGTTGGGCGTCCACGAGTTCGTCACGTCGAGCTTGTCCATCGCCCGGCACTCGCCCTTGTAGAGGTAGTGCACGTCGTCCTGGCAGAGGACCTCGGCGAACGTGTCGACGTTGTCGGAGGTCGCCGTCGTCGCGCTCCACGCGTAGTCGCGGCCGTGGCCGAGCTGGACGTAGAGGTTGACCCCGGGGAACGTCGCGCCGCGGGCGTCGATGCCCGGGCCGTGCAGGTCCTCCTCCATGAGGATCTCGGGGATGAAGTAGCCGACCTGCGGGCCGAGCACGCCGATCGGGTGCCCGGTCTTCGACTCGCGTGCGGAGACGAGCTCCCAGTTGGAGGCCAGCGGGTTGGAGCCCAGTCGGCGGTGCAGCTGGGCGCCGATCGAGGCGTCGCGCGCGGTCGCCTCCGGCAGGGGCGGCCCGA
>DASXRF010000291.1:0-3361 GCA_036506755.1 Solirubrobacteraceae bacterium
CCGGCCGAAGGTCGCCGGCTATCCGTTCACGACGCTCGAGCCGGCGCTCGGCACGCTCGAGGACGACGAGGGCCGCCAGCTCGTGCTCGCGGACATCCCCGGGCTGATCGAGGGGGCAGGCGCGGGCGCCGGTCTCGGCCACGAGTTCCTCGCCCACGTCGAGCGCACGCGGGCGCTCGTGCACGTGCTCGAGCTCGCGCCCCTCGACGGCTCGGACCCGGTCGACAACTGGCGCACGATCGAGGACGAGCTGTCCGCGCACGACGAGCGGCTCGCGCGCCTGCCGCGCGTGCTGGCGCTCTCGAAGGCGGACCTGCTGACGGGCGAGGAGGGCGAGGCGGCACGCGCGGCCTGGAGCGCGCGGTTCGGGCCCGAGGCGCCGGTCGTGCTCACCTCGAGCGCGACGGGGCAGGGCCTCGACGAGCTCGTGCGCGAGCTGTTCGCGCGCGCCGGCGAGCTGCCGGCGCCGCCCGCCCGCGAGGAAGCCGAGGGGCTCGCCGAGCACATGACGTTCCGCCCGGCGGCCGACCGCGGCTTCCGGGTCGAGCGCGCCGGGGACGGCGCCTTCCGGGTCGTCGGGCGCGGGATCGACCGCCTGGTGGCCCGCTACGACCTCGACAACGACGAGGCGCTCGCCCACGTGGAGGGGACGCTGATGCGGATCGGCGTGGTCCGCGCGCTCGAGGAGGCGGGCTTCGAGCCAGGCGACGACGTCGAGATCGGCGGCGTCGTGTTCGAGCTGCATCCCGGCGCTTGAGAATCGACTTCGTCGAGTCTTCAAGCACGTACTTCGTACGTGCGGCCTCTCTAGGCTGCTCGCGGCATGCGCCGCGTCGTCTTGAAGCTCGGGTCCTCGATCGTCGCCGACGACAGCGGCGAGCTGCGCATGGACGTGCTCGAGCGCGTCTGCGACGCGGTGGCCGGCCTGCGGCGCGACGGCGTGGAGGTCATCGTCGTCACGTCGGCGGCCATCGCGCTCGGGATGCGCGTGATGGGCTTGCCCGCGCGGCCGACGGCGATCGAGGAGCTGCAGGCGGCCAGCGCGGTGGGCCAGGGCAAGCTCTACCGCGTCTACGACGAGATGCTGCTCGAACGCCGCGTGCGCACGGCGCAGGTCCTGCTGACGTTCTTCGACATGAGCGCGCGGCTGCACTACCTCAACGCGCGCCAGACGCTGCGCAAGCTGCTCGACTGGGGCGTCGTGCCGGTGATCAACGAGAACGACACGACGACGACGGACGAGATCTCTTTCGGCGACAACGACTTCCTCGCCGCGCAGGTGGCGATCCTGGTGGCCGCCGATCTGCTCGTGCTGCTCACCGACACGGACGGGCTGTACACGGCCGATCCGCGGCTCGACGCCGGCGCCGAGCTCGTGCGCGAGGTCGAGGACTTCGAGGCGCTCGAGGCCATGTCGATCGGGCACGCGACCGGGCCGCTGGGCTCGGGGGGGATGCGCTCGAAGGTCGTCGCGGCGGAGATGGCGACGGCGGCGGGCATCGGCACCGTCGTCGGCAACGGCCGGCGGCCCGGCGCACTCGCGGCGATCCTCGCCGGATCGGGCGAGGAGGGCACGCGGTTTGCGCCGCGCGCCGAGCGCCGGTACTCGAGCTTCAAGCTGTGGCTGAAGTACGCCAAGCCCTCGCACGGCAGGCTTGCGGTGGACGCGGGCGCGGCGCGGGCGCTGCGTGAGGGCGGGACGTCGCTGCTGCCCGTCGGCGTCGTCGACGTGCAGGGCCGCTTCGATGCGGGCGACGCGGTCGAGATCGCCGAGGCCGACGGCGGCGCGACCATCGGCAAGGGGATCGTCAACTACTCGGCACTCGAGCTGCGGCGGGTGATGGGGCTGAAGAGCGCGCAGGCGCGCGAGGTGCTGCCACGGGCCAGCGCGGAGGCGGTCCATCGCGATTACTTCGTGCTGGCGTGACCGCGGGGGCGCCCAGGCGACCGGGACTCGTTCCTGCCGGCCTGACCGCCGGCGCCCCCGTCAGGACGCGTTCGCGTTCGCGTAGCCTTCGCACTCATGGCCGTTGAGACCCGCACCGTCGCCGGCATCTGCCTCGAGGCGCGTCGCGCCTCGCGCGTGCTGGCCCAGCTCGACCGCGCGACCAAGGACGCCGCGCTGCACGCGATCGCCGACGCCCTGCTCGCGCGCACCGTCGAGATCCTCGAGGCGAACGCGCGCGATCTCGAGGCCGGTCGCGAGAGCGGGCTGACCAGCGCGCTGCTCGACCGCCTGGCGCTCGACCCGGCGCGCGTCGCGGCGATGGCCGACGGCGTGCGCCAGGTGGCCGCGCTGGAGGATCCGGTCGGCGAGGTCGTCGAGGGGCGCCGGCTGGCCAACGGGCTCGACCTGCGCAAGGTCCGCGTGCCGCTCGGCGTGGTGGCGGTCGTCTACGAGGCGCGGCCCAACGTGACGATCGACGCGGCGGCCCTGGCGCTGAAGTCGGGCAACGCGATCGTGCTGCGCGGCTCGTCGTCGGCGGCGCACTCCAACGCGGTGCTCGCCACGATCGCCGGCGAGGGCGCGGCGTCGGCGGGGCTGCCGGCGGGCGCGGTGTCGCTGGTCGCCGGCGGCGGGCGCGAGGAGCTCGCCGAGCTCGCGACGCAGGATGGGGTCGTCGACCTGATCATCCCGCGCGGCGGCGAGGGACTGAAGGCGGCGCTGAGCGCGGTCGCCACGGTTCCTGTGATCTACGCCGCGTCCGGGAACTGTCACGTCTACGTGGACGCGAGCGCCGACCTCGACGCCGCCGAGGCGATCGTCGTCAACGCCAAGACGCAGCGTCCCGGCGTGTGCAACGCGGCCGAGACGCTGCTCGTCCACGCGGATGCCGCGCCAGTGTTCCTGCCGCGCGTGCTGGCCGCGCTGCGCTCGTGCGGCGTCGAGCTGCGCGTCGACGGGCGCGCGCACACCGCGGCGGGCGCGGCGCTGGCCGACGGCCTGGTCGACGCCACCGACGAGGACTGGTCGACCGAGTTCCTTGCGCTCGTGCTCGCGGTGAAGGTCGTCGACTCGCTGGACGAGGCCATCGAGCACGTCAACGAGCACGGCTCCGGGCACTCGGAGGCGATCGTCACGCGCGACGTGGCGGCCTCGCGGGCATTCCAGCGCGGGGTCGACGCGGCCTGCGTGTACGTCAACGCGTCGACGCGCTTCACCGACGGCGGTGAGTTCGGCATGGGCGCCGAGATCGGGAACTCGACCCAGAAGCTGCACGCGCGCGGACCGATCGGGCTGCGCGAGCTGTGCGCGTTCAAGTACCTCGTCGAGGGCGACGGGCACGTCCGGGCCTAGTGGACCCGTCCGCAAGTCCGACGGGTTTCGGACGCCGTCCGCTGCCGCCCGGCGCCGCGCGAC
>DASXRF010000292.1:0-4777 GCA_036506755.1 Solirubrobacteraceae bacterium
AGACCGGGCCCAGGGAGGACAGGACGCAAGGATGCGAAGCTTGACCGCCGGCGCGGCACGCCGGCTCACGGACGAGACACGGGCGATCGTCGCCGTCGCGCTGGCCGCCGTCGCGGCGCTGGTCGTGGCCGCTCCCGCGCGCGCGGACGACGGCGCCCTCACCAACCATGCGCCGACCGCCGGCTTCTCGTGGCTGCCCGCCGTGCCGCGCACGGGCGACGACGTGACGCTCACCGCGACCGGCAGCGATCCCGACGGCGATCCGCTCGCCTACCGCTGGGACCTCGACGACGACGGGACGTACGAGACGCCGGGGCGCGTGGTGACGACGCGCTTCGCCCGCGGGGAGCGCACCGTGCGCCTGCTCGCCGCCGACCTGCGCGGAGGCGAGGCGCGCGCTACCGAGGTCGTCACGGTGGCCAACGCCGCCCCGGTCGGAACGTTCTCGTGGGGGCCGTCGTCGCCGAAGTCGGGCGACGACGTCACGCTGGGCGCGACGGCCACGGACCCCGAGCGCGACCCGATCACCTATAGCTGGGACCTCGACGGCGACGGGCGCTTCGAGAAGTCGGGGCAGACCGTGCACGCCAAGTTCACCCGCGGCGGGCGGTCGGTGCGCATGCGCGCCAGCGACCCCTCGGGCGACGCGACGATCACGGCGCAGACGATCGACGTCAGCAACGCGCCGCCCACCGGCGACGTCGCGATCTCGTCCGACGACGCGCCGCGCAGCGGCGATCCGGTGCACTTCACCGCGATCGCGGTCGCCGACCCGGACGACGGCGCCGACGCGCTCGCCTACGCCTGGGACCTCGACGGCGACGGGCGCTTCGAGACCGACGGCCGCGCCGCCGACACCAGCTACCCGGCGCCGGGCCGCCACGACGTCGCCCTGCGCCTGACCGATCCGCAGGGGACGAGCACGGAGATCCGCCGCTCACTCGTCGTCCTCAACCGCCCGCCGGTCGCCGCCTTCTCGCTGTCCACCGCCGCCCCGGCGCCGGACGAGGACGTCGAGCTGACGTCGCAGGCCACCGATCCCGACGGCGGCACGCTGCAGCTCGAGCAGGCGTGGGATCTCGACGGCGACGGCAGCTTCGACGACGCGAGCGGTCCCGTCGCGCACGGTTCGTTCGCCGAGGGTGAGCACGTCGTCCGGTTGCGCGTGACCGACGGCGACGGCGGCTCCAGCGTGGCCGAGCGGCGCCTGGTCGTGCGCGCCGCGACCGCGCCGCCGGTGGTCGACGTCGTCGCGGCCCCGGGCTCCGATCCGCTGCCCGCGCCCGCCCCGAGCGCCGCCCCGTCGGGGACCGCCGCGTCGACGCTGCCGATGATGCCCTTCCCGGTCATCCGCCTGCGCGGCCGCCTCACCGCGCGCGGCGTGGCCGTCCAGCTGCTCACCGTCCGCGCGGGCCGCGGGGCGCGCATTGAGGCGCGCTGCACCGGTCGCGGCTGCCCGCGCTCCACGCGACGCCTCGTCACCTTCACCGGGCGGGCCGAGCAGCGCGTCGTGGCCCTGCGCCGCCTCCAGCGCCGGCTGCCGGCCGGCGCCGTCATCGAGATCCGGGTCAGCCAGGCGTCGCGGATCGGGAAGTTCACGCGCTTCGTCGTGCGCCGCGGACGCCCGCCGCTGCGCGTCGACCTCTGCCTGCCGCCGGGGTCATCCGCGCCGCGGGCCTGCCGCTGAGCGCACGCGGGCTCAGCCGATCCCGTGGCGCTGCGCCCACAGCGCCGCCTGCGTCCGGTCGCTGACGCCGAGCGCCTGCATGATGTTCGTCATGTGGTGCTTGACCGTCTTCTCCGAGATCCCGAGACGCTGCGCGATCACCTTGTTGGCCAGGCCGGCGCTCACGAGCGCCAGGACCTCGCGCTCGCGGTCGCTGAGCTCCTGCGCCGGAGCGCGCTCGGAGCGCGCCGCCACGACCGCGCGTGCGGCCTTCGGCGTCAGCGGCGACTCGTCGCGCGCCGCGGCGCGGATCCCGCTGTAGAGCTCGTCGGGCTCGGCGTCCTTGAGCAGGTAGCCGATGGCGCCCGCGTCGAGGGCGTCGAGGATGCGCGCGCGGTCGGAGAACGACGTGAGCACGACGACGCGCACGCCGGGCGCGGCGGCCCGGATCCGCCGCGTCGCCTCGATGCCGTCCATGACCGGCATCGAGAGGTCCATGAGCACGACGTCGGGAGTGAGCGCGGTGGCCATCGTCACCGCTTCCTCGCCGTTGGCGGCGACGCCGACGGGCTCGATGTCGGGCGCGTGCGCGAGCAGCCCCTCGAGGCCGGCGCGGACGACGCCGTGGTCCTCGGCGATGAGGACGCTGATCACTCGGCCGGGACCTCCGCGCGCAGCCGCGTCCCGCGCCCCGGCGCGGTCTCGAGCTCGAAGCTGCCGTCGACGTCGTTCACGAGGTCGCGCAGGACGCGCAGGCCGAAGTGGCCCCCGTCGACGCTCGCGGGGTCGAAGCCCCGGCCGTCGTCGCGGATCTCGATGGCCACCCGCCCGCCGACGGCGGCGACGGTCACCTCGGCGTGCGCGGCGCCGCTGTGCGTGACGACGTTGCGCAGCGCCTCCTGCGCGCAGCGGAACAGCAGCGCCTCGCGGTCGGCGGACAGCTCGAGGTCGTCGGGCAGGTGCAGCGTCGTCGGCGTGCCCCGCGCGGTGGTCGTCCGGGCCAGGTCGGAGAGCGCGGCCGCCAGCCCCGCCTGCTGGAGGCTGGGCGGGTAGATGTCGACCAGGAGCGTGCGCAGCGCGCGGATGCTGTCGCGCGTGCGCGCCGCGCCCCGCCGCAGCGTCTCGCGCGCGGCCTCGTCGCCGTCGAGCTGCTCGGCGTCGAGCGACAGGCCGTAGGAGACGCCGACGAGGTCCTGCACGACGCCGTCGTGCAGGTCGGACGCGATCCGGCGGCGCTCGTTGCCGGAGGCGTCGAGCGCGCGCTGGAGCAGCGCCTCGCGCTGGCGCTGGCCCTCGCGCAGGCGCCGCGCCATGGACCACGCGAGCGGCAGGGTGACCAGCCACAGCAGCAGCAGGCCCCCGGCCAGCGCGGGCGCGAAGGCCCGCCACAGCCGCCGCCCGCTGGCCGAAACCGAGCTGAACTGCTGGTAGGCCTCGAAGAGCAGCGGCCGCCCGTCGGGCCCCGGCAGCGGCAGGTAGACCTCGAGCAGCTTGCCGTAGGAGCGCTCGAAGCGGTTCTCCGGGCGTGACAGGTCGCTCACTTCCGCCTGCGCGCCGTCCCCCTTCAGCGCGGCCAGCTCGTCAGCGCCGCGGGGGTACGTCGAGCCGATCAGCCGGTGCTCGTCGGAGTACACCACGCGGCCGTCGGCGGTCCAGAGCTTGACCCGCACGATCTGGTCGTCGAGCACGCGCCGGCGAACGATCGCGTCGAGGCGGGCGAGCGCGGTGGGCTCGCCACGCAGCACGCCGGCCGTCACGTTCGGCGCGACGATGCCGTTGCCCGCCAGCTGGGTGAGCTGCTCGGCGTTACGGATCGCCTCATGCGTGCCGATGTTGCGGATCACCGTCACGCCGATCAGCCCGATGACGAGCATCGCGGCCAGCCCGATGGCGGCGAACTGCACGACGGGTCCCAGGACTAAGAGCCCATGGACGCTGGGACCCGGTCGCTGGAACCGTGGATGACGTGTTCTCACCGTCGCCTCCGACCGACACTAATCCGCGGCACGGGCCTTCGCCAGGCGCCGCGCGGCGCCGGCTGCGCCTGCTGGCGCTCGTGGTCGCGGCGCTGCTCGGCGCGATCGTCGCGCCGGCCCCGGCCGCCGCCGCGACCCGGCTCGTGCTACCCGACGGCACCGCGCGCCCACAGCCCTATCAGTCGTGGATCGATCGCTCGCTCGTCCCGACGCCGGCGGGGACCGTCACGCTGCACCTCGCGCCCTGTCCCTACCACTGGGACGGGGGGGTGGCCTGCGCGGATCGAACCGATCGCGCGATCTACCTCGGACCGGGAGGTCGCTCGCGGGCGGTCCTGCTGCACGAGCTGGGACACATCTTCGACGCCGCCGTGCTGACCGATGCCGCGCGCGGCAAGCTCGCTGTGGCCCTCGGCGCGCGCGGCGCCTGGGACGACCAGAGCCGCAGCTCGGCGCCGCTGGAGCTGTTCGCCGACGCCTACAGCGTGTGCGCGCGCCACCGCACGATCCGCGCGGTCTACTACGCGTCGAACGGCTACGTGGCCGGGCCGCGGCAGCATCGCCGCGCCTGCGGTCTCATCCGCGCGGCCGTCTGACTACGACGCGGTGCGCTCCAGCGCCGCGCGACGCGCGCGGTGCTCTGCCGTCTGCGGGCGGCGCGCCGGCTCGGGAAGGCGGATCGCGTCGAGCATGATCCGGTGGCCCATGCACGCGAACGGGACCATGAAGATCGGGAACAGGACCATCGGCAGTCCCGCGAACACGACCGTCGTCGGCTCGACGTGGATGACGTGCAGCACGCCGGGGAAGCAGAGGATCCCGAGCGTGACCGCCATGACGTGGTCGGCCACGCCGAGCACGTTCCAGCCGACGAAGGCCCTGCGCCAGCGCGAGCCCGCCCGCCGGATCTCGGCTTCGCGAGAGAAGGCGACCCACATCGCGATGGGCGCGGTCACGCCGACGGCGATGTCGCCCCACGCCGCGGGATAGGCGAACAGGCCCGGCAGCTCCCCGCGGGCGTGGAGGACCAGGAAGACGGCCCCGAGGCTGCGCGCGATCTGGATCGACGCGAGCCGCCACAGGGCGGGGCGCGTCGCCAGCGCGGCGCGCAGTCGGGGCGCCCGCCGGAGGGCGG
>DASXRF010000293.1:0-5295 GCA_036506755.1 Solirubrobacteraceae bacterium
GCCGCGCCGGCCCGCCGGGCGTCGAGCGTGAAGCGGTCCGGGCCGAGCGCGACGAGCCGTGCCGCGCCCTGGGCCAGATCCGGCGCGCCCGCGACGGCGAACAGGCGCCAGTGGCGGTCGCGCCAGACCTGGCGGACGCCCGGCACGCCGCCGCGCAGGAGCGCCGCCTCGGCGCGCGCCGACGGGTCCAGGGCGGCGTCGGGCAGCGCCACCCAGCGCACGGCGTTGGCCCGCAGCCAGCGACGCAGGCGCTGGGCGGTCAGCCGGCCCTCGTAGAAGAGGGCGTTGCGCTCGCGGTCGAGCTGGCGCTGCCAGCCGCGGGCGAGCGGGACCCGCTCGGCCAGATGGCGGGCCTCCCAGTGGCTGCGCGTGAACGGCACCTCGACGCGCCCCGGCGCCCGGCGGGCGAGCTCGGCGGCGAGCGGCGCGTAGTAGGCGGCGTGTGTGGAGGGGTCGCCGGCGACCACGATCGCGTCGCGGACCGGCGGCATGAGCTGCCAGTAGACCAGGAGCGGGACCCCGGCGAGCACGATCGTCCGCCGCCGGCCGGACAGCGGCACGCAGGCCAGCAGCGGGCCGGCGAAAAGGGCCCCCAGCCGCGCGGCGTTGCCGCCCAGCGGCGTGGCCAGCGCGAAGGCGAGCAGGCACGTCGCCGCGGCCATTGCGGCGCCCGCGCGCAGCACGCGCTGCTCGGCGGGCAGCAGCGCGGCGATGAGGGCGAGCGCGGCGAAGGCGGGCCAGAACGCGCTGGGGACGAAGGGCTCGACTCCGCCCTCCGGGAAGAAGGCGGCCAGCACGAGCCCGGGCACGACCGCCGCCGCCGCCAGCGCGGCCCCCGTGCCGCGCCGCGCGCCGGCGGCCCACGCCGCCCCGGCGAGCGCCAGGAAGGCGCCGGCCACCGGGCTGGCGAGGGTGGTCAGCGCGGCGAGGATCACCGCGATCGCAGTGGAGCGGCGGCGGGCGGCGAGCAGCGCGGCGAGCGCGAGCGCCACGCCGAGCAGGAAGGTGATCCGCCCGGTCAGCAGCTGCGCGGCGACCGCGGCGGCGAACCACGCCGCGCCGACCGCCGCGCGCCGCGCCGGGAACGCGCCGCGCACGAGCGCGGCGAACAGCGCCGCCGCGACGACGACGCTCAGCGCACCGACCAGCCGGACGCCGAGGAGCGCGCCGAGCGGCGGGAACAGGACGCTGTAGCCGGGCAGGGGATGGCCGCCGTACCAGGCGTTGTCCCAGAGCAGCCAGCCCGCGCGGTCGAACAGGCCGGCGCGATAGGTCTGGGCGGCGAGGTCGGCGCTCACCGGCGCGGCGATCAGGTAGGCCGCGGCCAGCGCGGCGGCGATCAGCACGGGCTGCAGCGCCGGAGCGCGGGGGAGCAGGCGCCCGCGGAGGCGCAAGTGCCAGGGCTGGGGTCCCCGGCATCCCGCGGTGCGGGCGACGGGCACGCAGCTGCCGGGGTCGGTCATCGCGAGACGAACTCCGCCACCGTGGCCACGAGGTCCGGGCGGTCGTACCAGGCCCAGTGCCCGGCCTCGGGCGCCCGCAGCACGCGCGCCTCGCCGCCCAGCGCGTCGGCGTACGCGTCGGCGAAGCGCGCCGGGACGTACGGGTCGCGCTCCCCCCAGACGACGAGCGCCGGCGCGGTCAGCTCGCCCAGGCGCGCCCCCGCCGCCGCGAGCACCGAGGGATCCGCGCTGCGGTACAGCCGCAGGATCGCCCGCTGGGTGCCCTGGTCGAAGTGCGGCCAGGCGAGCTCGATCACCTCGGCCGGGGCCAGGCGCCGCGCGACCGACCGCGTGGTCAGGCCCATCGCGAGCTCGCCGAGGCCCCGGCGGCGCCACAGGCGCGCGAGGCGGTGCCAGCGATAGCCGCCCAGCAGCGGGACGGCGTCGATGATCGTCAGCCGCTCGACCTGCGCCGCCCGCCGCGCCGCCCAGGCGAGCGCGAGCGCGCCCCAGTCGTGCACGACGAGGCGGAAGCCCGCCAGCCCGACGTGCTCGGCGAAGCGGTCCAGCCAGCGCCCGTAGCCCTCGATGCTGAAGTCGAAGTCGCCGCGCTTGGTCGTGCGCCCGAAGCCGGGCAGGTCGACGGCCACGCCGCCGGTGCGCAGCAGGAACGGCTCCCACTGGTCGCTGGTGTCCGGGACGCCGTGCACGTAGAGCACCGGCGCGCCCTCCTCGCTGCGCCAGAAGACGGGCTCGCCGTCGATCTCGTCGCGGTGCTCGGTGCTCACGCGCTGGCGACCATAGTGGGGCGCGGTGCGCGCTCTGCGCGTGCACACGCAGGCGTCCGACCATACTTGCGCGCCGTGCGCACGCTCTGCCTCGGAGAGGCCCTCGTCGATCTGGTCTGCGAGCGGCCGGCCGCCGACGTCGGCGAGGCCGGCGCGTTCGTCCCGCGCCCCGGCGGGACGGCCGCCAACGTCTGCGTGACCGCGGCGCGGCACGGCGGCGCCGTCGCCCTGGCGGGCGGCGCCGGCGACGATCCGTGGGGCCGCTGGCTGCGCGACCGCCTGCGCGCCGAGGGGGTGCAGCTCGACTGGTTCGCGCTCGTCGAGGACGCTCCGACCGCCGTGGCCTTCGTCCTCGTCGACGCCGCCGGCGAGCCGGGCTACCTCGTCTACGGCGCGGGGGCGCACGCCGCCCTCGAGGCCGCGACCGAGCGCCTGTCCGAGGCGGTCGAGGCGTGCGACGCCCTCGTGCTGACCTCGAACACGCTGGTCGAAGAGGGCGAGCGCGCGGCCACGCTCGCCGCCCGCGAGCGCGCGCTCGAGCTCGGCCGGCCGGTCATCTTCGACGCCAACCTGCGCCTGCACCGCTGGCCGCACCCGGGCCGGGCGGCGACCGTCGCGCGCGAGTGCATTCCCGGCGCCTTCCTGGTCAAGTGCAACCGCGACGAGGCCGAGCGGCTGTCCGGCGAGAGCGATCCCGACCGCGCGGCGGCCGGGCTGCTGGCCGGCGGCGCGCGCAACGTCGTCGTCACGCTCGGCGCCGGCGGCGCGATCCTGCGCGGCGAGCTGCGCGCCGACGTGCCCGGCGCGCCGGCGGGCGTCGTCGACGCCAGCGGCGCCGGCGATGCGCTCCTCGGCGTCCTCGTCGCGCGCCTCGGCCAGTCGCGCTTCTACCCGCCCACCCTGGCCGCCGCGCTGCCCGACGCCGTCCGCGAGGCCGCTCGCACCACCGAGCGCTGGGGCGCGGTTTGAACGGCTGGTCTCCCCCCTCGCGCGCGCGCGTCGCGCGCATCCGCGACCGCCTGCGGACCGTGTACGGGCGCCCGTCGGCCCCGCCGCACGGGCACCCGATCGCCGAGCTCGTGCTCACGGTCCTGTCGCAGTCGACCAACGACCGCAACCGCGACGTGGCCTACGCGCGGCTGCGCGAGCGCTTCCCGGCGTGGGAGGCCGTCCGCGACGCGCCGGTCGAGGAGGTCGAGGAGGCGATCCGCCCGGGCGGGATCTCGATCGTCAAGTCCGAGCGCATCCAGCAGATCCTGCGCGCGATCGGCGACCCGCTGTCGCTGGACGACCTGCCCGAGCTGGGGGTCGACGCGGCACGCGCCCGCCTGGTCGCGCTCCCGGGCGTGGGCAAGAAGACGGCGGCGTGCGTCCTGCTCTTCTCGTTCGGCATGCGCGACGTGCCCGTCGACACGCACGTCTCGCGCGTCGGGATGCGCCTGCACGTGCTGCGGCCCGGCGGGGGCTTCGCCGAGCTGCACGACCAGATGCTGGCCGCCACGCCGCCCGGCCAGGAGCTCGAGCTGCACGTCAACCTGCTGCGCCACGGCAGGCGCACGTGTCACGCGCGCGTGCCCGACTGCGCGCACTGCGCGCTGCGGCGGATGTGCCCCAGCCGCCGGGTGTAGCCCTTGCCGAGCCGGCAAGATCTACTACACTGGCACTCAGATTTCTTTCCGCGAGCAAGAGGAGAGCCTCAGAAACATGGGCAAGACCATCGGTATCGACCTGGGCACCACGAACTCCTGCATGGCCGTGCTCGAGGGCGGCGAGCCGACCGTCATCGAGAACGCCGAGGGTGGTCGCACCACGCCGTCCGTCGTCGCCTTCACCCAGTCGGGTGAGCGCCTCGTCGGCACGGTCGCCAAGCGCCAGGCCGTCACGAACCCCCAGAACACCGTCTTCTCGATCAAGCGCTTCATGGGCCGCAAGGAGGCCGAGGTGCGCGAGGAGGAGGCGATCGTTCCCTACAAGGTCGTCGCCGGGCCGAACGGCGACGCGCGCGTGGAGGCCGGCGGCAAGCAGTACAGCCCGCCCGAGATCAGCGCCATGATCCTCGGCAAGCTCAAGGCCGACGCCGAGGCCTACCTCGGCGAGACCGTCGACGCGGCCGTCATCACCGTCCCCGCGTACTTCAACGACGACCAGCGCCAGGCCACCAAGGACGCCGGCCGCATCGCCGGCCTCGACGTCAAGCGCATCATCAACGAGCCGACCGCCGCGTCGCTGGCCTACGGCCTCGACAAGGAGCACGACCAGACGATCCTCGTCTTCGACCTCGGCGGCGGCACCTTCGACGTGTCGGTGCTGGAGATCGGCGAGGGCGTCTTCGAGGTCAAGTCGACCGCCGGCGACAACCACCTGGGCGGCGACAACTTCGACAAGGCCGTCGTCGACTGGCTGGCCGCCGAGTTCAAGCGCAGCCAGGGCATCGACCTGACCAACGACCCGATGGCCCTGCAGCGCCTCTACGAGGCCGCCGAGAAGGCCAAGATCGAGCTGTCGACGGCGCAGGAGACGCAGATCAACCTGCCGTTCATCACCGCCGACCAGAGCGGCCCGAAGCACCTCGACGTCCGCCTGACGCGCTCCAAGCTCAACGAGCTGACCGCCGACCTGCTCGACCGCGTGGTCGCGCCGGTCCGCCAGGCGCTCGACGACGCCAAGGAGAAGGGCGCCGACCGCATCGACCACGTCGTGCTCGTGGGTGGCATGACCCGCATGCCCGCCGTGCAGGAGAAGGTCAAGCAGCTCACCGGGAAGGACCCGCACCGGGGCGTCAACCCGGACGAGGTCGTCGCCGTCGGCGCCGCCATCCAGGCCGGCGTGCTGGGCGGCGAGGTCAAGGACGTCCTGCTGCTCGACGTGACGCCGCTGACCCTGGGCATCGAGACCAAGGGCGGCGTGATGACCAAGCTCATCGAGCGCAACACGACGATCCCGACGCGCAAGAGCGAGGTCTTCTCGACGGCCGAGGACAACCAGCCGTCGGTGGAGATCCACGTCCTGCAGGGCGAGCGCGAGATGGCCGCGTACAACAAGTCGCTGGGCAAGTTCCAGCTGAC
>DASXRF010000294.1:0-2345 GCA_036506755.1 Solirubrobacteraceae bacterium
ACCTCGAGCTCGGCGACGACGCGCCCGGGCCGGGGCGAGAGCACGATCACGCGGTCGGCGAGGACGACGGCCTCCTCGACGTCGTGCGTCACGAGCAGCACGGTGCGCGGCTCGCGCGCGAGGGCGCCCGCCAGCCAGGCCTGCATGTCGGCGCGCGAGATCGCGTCCAGCGCGCCGAACGGCTCGTCGAGGCACAGCACGGGCGCCCCGGCGAGCAGCGTGCGCAGGAAGGCGACGCGCTGGCGCATGCCGCCCGAGAGCTCGTGCGGGTGCGCTTCCTCGAAGCCGGCCAGGCCGAACTCGGCGAAGGCCGGCGCCGCCCGCGCGCGCGCCGCGCGCCGGCTCGTGCCGCGCACGCGCAGCGCCAGCGCCGCGTTGTCGAGCGCGCTGGCCCAGGGCAGCAGCAGGTCGCGCTGGGGCATGAGCACCGCGCGCCCGGCGCTCACCGCGCCGGCGTCGGGCGCCTGCAGGCCGCAGACGAGCTCGAGCAGCGTCGACTTGCCGCAACCGCTCGGGCCGACCACGGCGACCACCGCGCCGGGCTCGGCGCGCAGGCTGACGCCGGCCAGCGCCTCGACGCGCCCGTAGCGGCGCGAGACGTCCGTCAGGCGGACGCCCTCGTGCGGGTGGCGGCCGGCCGCGGCCGGCGCCGTGGTGCTCTGGATCGCTCCCTTCGCGGGCATTACCCCGACAGGTTCGGAGGGTCAGCGCCGGGACGGGGCGCTATCTCAGCCGGTCGCTCCCACCAGCCCCCCTGATGTGCGCAGAAAGGAGATGCTAGCTGTCTCTGGGGGGCCGCACCCCTGATGTGCGGTGCCGCGGATCCTACTCGTAGACGATCACGTCGGGCCGCGGTCGCAGGCGGCCGACGTCGAGCGGCGTGAAGAGGTGGGTGTCCTCCTTGAAGAACAGCTTGAAGCCGTCGTAGAGGCCGTCGCGATACGCGAAGTGCTCGTACTTCGCGCGCTTGATCTCGCGGTGACCGAAGCCGTCGACGTTGACCGTCACGGCGACGCGGCCGCGCCGCTTGAGGCGCCCGGCGATCATGGCGTCGGTGAAGCGGTGCACGAGCAGCACCTTCTGCGGCAGGTTGCGCTGCCGCACGAGGCCGTCGAGCCAGTAGGAGATCGCGTTGACCTCCCGCGCGTCGACCGACCCGATCACCCTGCCGGGGACCGCCCCGGGGGTGTGCCACTCGGGGTCGAGGGCGAGCGACACGTCCGGCTCGCGCAGCCAGCGGCCCAGACGCAGCGCCTCGCCCCAGAAGTCCCGGTGGCCGGGCTGGATGTCGAGGATCAGCAGCGCCTTCGCGCGGCGCGCCGCCGCCAGGTAGCGGCCGATGACGCTCGGCGGCTGCCGGGTGCTGTAGGCGGTGTCGCCGCCGGCGTCGCCGTTGGCGACGACCGCGAGCAGCTCCATGGCGGGCAGGACCGGGCGCCCGAGGCGCCGGTAGCCGCGCGCGACGCGCTCCAGGCGGCGCGCCGCCTGCGCCGGTGTGCCGATCCCCAGCGCGCCGAGCTCGGGGTCCTGCGGCGCGCCGTAGAAGGCCACGACGCGGAAGTGGGGGAGGATCCGCAGCCCGCCGCGCGGCAGCTCCGCCGGTGGCGGCGGGGCCGGGGGAGGGGCCTGGGCCCGCGCGCGCTGGCCGCGGTCGTCGCCGCCGAGCGTCCCGACGAGCGCGCCGACCATCGCCGCGGCCGCGCCGAGGGCGGCGAGCGCGAGCGCGCGCCGCCGCCAGTACACGCCGCCTGTCACGGGGTCAGCGGGTCCACCGAGCGAGGGTGGGGGTCCCCGGCACCGAGCCGTGCGGGCGACCGAGCCGCTGCTGCCGGGGTCGGACAGCCGGCCTTGCTGCCGCAGGCGATCGGCGCGGGCAGGTGGCGCACCGCCAGCGAGCCGTTGTCGGCGCGCGGGTCCGACACCGCGACCATCGTCCCGTCGGCCGCCATCCCCGCCGCCTGGACGCGCGGGCGCGGCCCGTACTCGCCCTGGCGCACGAGCGTCCACCCGCGCGAGCGCAGGTCGTCGAGCACGGCCGGGTCGATCCGCGCGTCCTCGACGCGCAGCTGCGTGCCGCCCTGGTCGTCGATGCGCTCCTGGTCGATCGCGTGCGGAATGTCGAGGCCGAACTCGAGCGTGTCGAGCACCGCGTTGACGACGCCCATGATGATCAGCGAGCCGCCCGCGCCGCCGGTGACGAGGACCGGCTTGCCGTCGCGCACGACGATCGTCGGGCTCATCGACGAGCGTGGGCGCTTGAACGGCCGCGCCTCGTTGGCCGAGCCGGGCGTCCCGAAGTCGGTCAGCTCGTTGTTGAGCAGGAAGCCCGTGCCCGGCGCGACGAC
>DASXRF010000295.1:0-11120 GCA_036506755.1 Solirubrobacteraceae bacterium
CGCCTGCATCAGCGCGGTGCGCCTGGCCTTCGCGTTCCGCCACGAGTTCGGCCACGACGCCGTCATCGACCTCGTCGGCTACCGGCGCTTCGGCCACAACGAGGCCGACGAGCCCGCCTATACGCAGCCCGAGATGTACCAGGTGATCAAGCGCAAGAAGCGCGTCGCGGAGCTGTGGGCCGACAGGCTCGTCGCCGACGGCGTCGTCACCCGCGAGGAGGTCGATCGCCAGCAGCAGGAGGTCTGGGACCACCTGACCGGTCTGCACCAGCGGCTGAAGGCGCGCATCAAGGCCGCGCACGAGGCCGGGCAGGTCGAGCAGGCCACCGGCGAGTACCAGCTCGACCGCTCGCCGTCGCCCGAGGTCAAGACCGCGGTCTCGGCCGAGCGGCTGCGGGTGCTCAACGAGGAGCTGCTCTCGGTGCCCTCGGGCTTCACGATCCACGCCAAGCTGATCAAGCAGCTCGAGCGCCGGCGCGAGGCGCTGGGGCCCGACGGCGGCATCGACTGGGCGCACGCCGAGTCGCTCGCGTTCGCCTCGCTGCTGACCGAGGGCACGCCGGTCCGCCTGACCGGCCAGGACGTCGAGCGCGGCACGTTCTCCCAGCGCCACCTCGTGCTGCACGACTCCAAGACCGGCCAGACGATCTGCCCGATCCAGCACATGCCGGGGGCGCTGGCCCCGTTCGAGCTGCACAACTCGCCGCTGAGCGAGATCGCGTGCGTCGGCTTCGAGTACGGCTACAGCGCCGAGGCGCCCGAGACGCTCGTCCTGTGGGAGGCGCAGTTCGGCGACTTCGCCAACAGCGCGCAGGTCATCATCGACCAGTTCATCATCAGCGGCTTGGCCAAGTGGGGCCAGACCTCGCGGCTGACGCTCCTGCTGCCCCACGGCTACGAGGGCTCAGGTCCCGAGCACTCCAGCGCGCGGCTCGAGCGCTTCTTGCAGCTCGCCGCCGAGGGCAACATCCGCGTCGCGAACCTGACGACGCCGGCGCAGTACTTCCACCTGCTGCGCCGCCAGGCGCGGGTGGCCAAGCAGCGGCCGCTGATCATCATGACGCCGAAGTCGCTGCTACGCCTGCCGCATGCGACCAACCGGATCGAGCACCTCTCGGAGACGCAGTTCTACCCGGTGCTCCCCGAGCCCCGCGTGGACGAGCAGCGCGTCGAGCGGCTCATCCTGTGCACGGGCAAGATCTACTACGACATCGTCGGCCATCCCGACCGCGAGGGCAACGAGCGGATCGCCGTCGGCCGCGTCGAGCTGCTCTATCCGTTCCCCGAGCAGCAGATCCAGGAGCTCGTCGACCGCTACCCCAACCTCCGCGAGGTCGTGTGGGTCCAGGAGGAGCCGCGCAACATGGGCGCCCGCGCGCACATGTCGCCGCGCCTGCTGCAGATGCTGCCCGAGCCGCTGCTGTTCGGCTACATCGGCCGCCCCGAGCGCGCGTCTCCCGGCGAGGGCTACCCGGTCGCCCACGTCGCCGAGCAGTCGCGGATCATCTCCACCGCGCTGGACCTCGGGCAGTCGGTCTCGCAGTTCCCCGAGAAGACCCCTGGCCAGCGCTAGACCCCGGCAGGGGCGTAAGCCGGGCCCGCGCCTGGTCGTGCCGGGGACCCCCGCACCGGCGTGGCGCGCCAGCGCTGTCCCGGCCGAGGACGTCCGCCCGCTGCGACTCGAGATCCTGCGGCCCGGGCTAGGTCCGGAGTCGGCGGTGTGGCCCGGCGACGACGATCCGCGCAGCGGCCACTACGTCGTGCGCGAAAGTGGCCGGGTGGTCGGGATCGGCAGCATCGTCCGCGAGGCGCCCGGCTGGCGCGTGCGCGGGATGGCGACGGCGCCGGCCGCCCGCGGGCGAGGCGTCGGCGCGGCGATCCTCGCCGCGCTGCTCGATCACGCCCACGAGCACGGCGGGGGCATCGTCTGGTGCACCGCCCGCCCCCGCGCGGTGCCGCTGTACGAGCGCGCGGGCTTCGCGGCCGTCGGCGACGAGTTCGACGTCCCGGGCCTCGGCCCGCACCGGCGGATGGAGCTAGAGCTAGAGCCCTAGCGCCTGGCGGACGGCGGGCGCCCCCGGCGCCAGCTCGACCGGCAGGCGCGGCAATAGCTCCCGCCAGCCCGGGTTGGCGTCCATCGCGCGGCGCACGCGCTCGAGGCCGGCCTCGCGCTCGCCCTGCTGGAAGGCGGCCAGCCCGGCCCAGAAGAGCAGCTCGTCGTTGTCGGGCGCGATCTCCGCGGCGCGCTCGTAGCGGTCGGCCGCCTCGGCGTGGCGGCCCTCCGCGACGAGCTCGTCGGCCGCGCCGGCGATCGAGTACGCGCGGTGGAGCACGAGCAGCCGCCACAGCTCGCGGACGGGGTTGGGGTGATCCTCGACGCGCAGGTCGACCGAGCGCACGTGCGCCTCGCCCTCGGGCGGGACGACCACGACGGCGGCCGACTGGCGGCCGCGCACGTCGCCGCCCGCCGCCTCGCCGGCCTCGAGCGCCTGGACGAGCCGCTCGGCCAGCGACCCGGCCGCCGACTCGTACCCGGCGGCCATCGCGCCCCAGACGTCAGGCGTCGCCATCATGTTGGCCTGGCAGGTGTAGCCGGGGCCACTGACGTCGCCCGCGTGGGCGACGCACATCGCGCCCGTGTGCGCCGTCGCCTCGCCCCGCGCGTCGACCAGGCCGAACTGGCGGACGTCGCGCCCCTCGTCGCCGGCGACGAGCATCCGCAGCGCGTCGTGGGCGTCCATGCCGGCGAGCAGATCGAGCAGCCGCGGCCCGCCGCCCGGGACGGGAATCGACTGCATGGCCACGGCCCCGACCCCCGCGCGAACCCACGGCACGACCGAGCCGACGGAGAACCAGTGCGACTGGACCGCGACGCCGAGCTCCAGCGTGTCGGCGTCGCGCGCAACGATGGAGTACGTGCCCGCACGGCGCACGACGCCCATCATGACGGCCCGCGCCCGGCGGGTGCTCGCCCGCGTCCGGGCGATCCCGCCCGGCTTCGTGCGCGCCTACGGCGACCTCGATCCCGGCGCGCCGCGCTTCGCCGGCGCGGTCCTGGCGGCGACCGACGACCCCGGCGTGCCGTGGCATCGCGTCGTGCGGGCCGACGGGTCGCTGCCGAAGGGCGAGCGCCAGCGGGCGCTGCTCGAGGCCGAGGGCGTGCCGTTCCGCGGCGAGCGCGTCGACATGCGCGTTCGCATCCCCGACTAGTGTCCGGCCCATGTGGCAGCAGCGCCAGATACGCCTGCGCCCGCGCCCGCGCGGCTTCCATCTCGTCACCGACGAGATCGTCGACGCGGTGCCGGAGCTGCGGCGGCTGCGCATCGGGCTCGCCCACCTCTTCCTGCGCCACACGTCGGCCTCGCTGACGCTCAACGAGAACGCCAGCCCCGACGTGCGGCGCGACTTCGCGACGTGGTTCGACCGCGCCGTGCCCGACGGGGCCGACTACTTCGTGCACACGCTCGAGGGACCCGACGACATGCCGGCGCACATCAAGGCCTCGCTGACCGACGCGAGCCTGCTGCTCCCCGTAGCCAACGGGCGCCTGGCGCTGGGCACGTGGCAGGGCGTCTACCTCTGCGAGCACCGCGATCACGGCGGGGCGCGGTCGCTGCTGGTCACGCTGTTCGGCGAGTGACGGTCTACCGCGAGCTCGCCGACCGCCACGGGCTGGCCGAGAGCCACCGTGCGATCCTCGCAGCGGTGCCCCGCGGCGCCCGGGTGCTCGACGTCGGCTGCGCGGCGGGCCATCTCGCCGTGGCGCTGGTCGAGGAGCGCGGCTGCTCGGTCGTCGGGCTCGAGATCGATCCCGGCGCGGCCGCGACGGCCCGGGCGCGCGGCTTCGAGGTCCGCGAGCGCGACGCCGAGCGCGACGGCCTCGACGCGGCGGGCTTCGACGCGGTCGTCTTCGGCGACGTGCTCGAGCACCTGCGCGAGCCGGCCGCGGTCCTGCGTCAGGCGCACGCCGCTCCGCTGGCGATCGTCTCGCTGCCCAACATCGCGCACTGGACGGCGCGCCGCGCGCTGCTGCGCGGGCGCTTCCCGCAGGAGGACTTCGGGCTGTTCGACCGCACGCACCTGCGCTTCTATACGCGCGCGACCGCACACGCGCTCGCGCGCGAGGCCGGCTTCGCCGTGGTCGAGGAGCGCCTGGCCGGCGCGCCGCTGCCGCTCGAGTCGCGCGTGCACGCACTGCGGCACGTCCGCGGTCCGCTCGTCCGCCGCGCGCCGGAACTGCTCGCGCTGCAGTTCGTCTTGACGCTTCAGCCGCGCGCCGACGTTCGGTAGCGCAGCGCGCGCAGCTCGCGCACGTCAGGCGGGACGACGCGCGGCTCGCCGGGCTCGGGCTCCGCGAGCCGCTCGCACGCGAGCTCGGTCTCCACGACGTCGCCGTCGTGGCGCTCGACGTGCACCGCGCGGGCGTTCGGGCGGGCGGCGAGCGCGCGGGTGAGCCGGCGATCCTCGAAGAGCACGCCGACGCCATCGTCGAGCGCCCAGCCGGCCGGCAGCGCGCCGCGGCGGACCGCCTCGCGAAAGGCCGGCAACCGCTCGAGCTCGGCGCTCAGGTGCACCGACAGCGCGCCCGGCAGCAGGCCCAGGCCGGCGATCGGCTCGGGCCGCCCGCCCGACCGGGTGATGCCGCCGGCGAACCAGCACATGGCGCCGGCGCTCAGCCCGGCCAGCGCGATCCCGCGCCGCCAGGCCGCGCACAGCAGGGCGTCGAGCTGATGCGCGCGCCAGATGGCCAGCAGGTTGCGCATCGAGCCGCCGCCGACGTAGATGACGTCCTGCCCGAGCAGGCGCTCGGCCAGCGGCACCGGATCGTCGGCCAGGCGAAACAGGCTCAGGTGTGAGGGCCGGCACGGCCGGTCGGCGAACGTCGCGTAGAAGCGCCCGACCTGCTCATCGGGGTCGCCGCTCGCCGTGGGCAGGAAGCAGATCCGCGGCTCGCGCCGCGGCGACAGCTCGAGGACGAGGTCGTCGAGGGCCGCGTCCTGGGGTCCGGCCGTGAAGCCGCCGCCCCCCAGGGCGAGGATCCGCCGCTCAGGCGGCGACAAGCGTGGGTGCTCCCAGCTGATCTGCCTCGAGGGGCGTCTCCGCACCGGGCGTCACCCGGTAGGCGCGCCGGCCGGCTCGCGAGGCGACGACGTTCGCGAGCTCCGATCCGATGAAGTGCAGTGCGACCCCGTCGTCGGCCGCGTAGCCCGGGACCATGCCGTCGGTCACGAAGCGCCGGTAGGCCTCGCGCCGGGTCGGCTCGGCGTCGTAGTGCACGCAGTTGGAGTGTGGCAGCAGCCCGAGTCCCGCGACGCGCTCGGGTGGGCCGTGGAACGCCGTGACCGCCTCGGCGAACCAGCACAGCGAGCCGGCGCTCCCGCCGCAGAGCACGATGCCGCGCCGCCACGCCTCGGCCATCACCTCGTCGAGCCCATGCGCGCGCCACGCCCCGAGCAGCCCGACGACCGAGCCGCCGCCCACGTAGATCAGGTCCTGGCTGAGGAGGTGGTCGGCGAACGACCGTCCCGCCCAGCCGCGGTCGCGCCGGAAGAGCGACAGATGCGACGGCTCGCAGCGGCCGTCGCCGAAGGCGCGATAGAAGCGCACGACGTAGTGATCGGCGTCGCCGCTGGCCGTCGGGACGAAGCAAACTCGCGGGCGCGCGACCCCGGTCAGGCCAAGGACGTAGTCGTCGAGCAGAGGGTTGCCGGCCTCGGTGGAGAACCCACCGCCGCCAAAGGCCACAATCTGGGGTAGCACGGCGCAAGCGTGCCAGGAAGTCCCCGCACTTTCAGAGATTTCCTCCTGCGGGCCAGGCTCGGTCGACAGGGTGTCGAAGCTACCGGCCCTGCCAGACCGGCGCGCGCTTCTCGGCGAACGCCTTCGCGCCCTCCTGGGCGTCCTGCGAGCCGAAGACCGGCCCCGAGAGCTCGCCCTGCTTGGACCAGAAGTCCTCCTCGGTCCAGTCGCGCTGCTGCTGCAGGATCCGCTTGGTGGCGTCGAGGGCCAGCGGGCCGTTCGCCGCGATCCGGGCCGCGAGCTCCAGCGCGACGTCGACCGCCTTGCCCGGGTCGGCCAGCCGGTTGACCACGCCCAGCTCGAACGCGCGCTCGGCGTCGATCGGGTCGCCGGTGAGCGCGAGCTCCATCGCCAGGCCGTAGGGCATCCGCTGGGGCAGGCGCAGCAGCGCGCCGCCGGCGGCGACCAGCGAGCGCTTGACCTCGGGGATGCCGAGCTTCGCGCCGCGCGACGCGACGATCAGGTCGCAGGCGAGCGCGACCTCGAAGCCGCCGGCCACCGCGAAGCCCTCGACCGCCGCGATCAGCGGCTTGCGCGAGGCGCGCATGACGATCCCGGCGAAGCCGCGGTCGCCGACCCACGGCCGCTCGCCGGTCACGAAGGCCTTGAGGTCCATCCCGGCGCTGAACCCGGTGCCCGCCCCCGTCAGGATGCCGACCTGCAGCTCGGGCGCGTCGTCGAGCTCGTCGAGCCCCGCGGCCACGCCCTCGGCGAGCGCGAGGTTCACCGCGTTGCGGGCCTCGGGGCGGTTGAGCGTGATCAGCAGGACGTTGTCGCGGCGCTCGGTGAGCACCGCCGGCGCGGTGGCGGTCTCGGACATGAGCCGGAGCCTATGCCTACGCCGCGAAGAGCGTGAGGTCCGGCTCGCGCTCGCCCCGCAGCACCGCGAGGTCGACCTCGACGCAGCCGATCCCGCGCGCCTCGGCGAGCACGCGCGCCTGCGGCTTGACCAGCTGCGCGGCGAGCACGCCGCGACACGACCCCAGCGCGGGGTCGAGGCGGATGCGCTCGAGGTAGCGCGTCAGCTGCTCGACCGCCTCGATCGTGCCGATCCGCTTGATCTCGACCGCGACCCACTCGTCCTCGCCGTCGCGGCACATGAGGTCGACGGGCCCGATGTCCGTCGGCCACTCGCGCCGCACCAGCCGCAGCCCCTCGCCGCACCACTCGGGCGCCGCGGCCAACTCCGCCTGCAAGTCGCGCTCGACGCCGTCCTTCTCCAGCGCGGCGGCCTCGCCCATGTCGTGCGTGACGTCGGAGAGCACCTCGACGACGCGGATGTCGAGCCGGTCCTCGCCCTTGACCTTGCGCACGACGATCGCGCCCGGCGCCTCCTCCATCACGCACGGCGGCGTCATCCAGTTCTGGGGCTTGTAGCCGCCCGTGTCGGCGTGCACCATCACCGACCCGTCGCTCTTGACCATGATCAGCCGCAGCGCCTCGGGCAGGCGCGCCTGGAGGAGGCGGCCGGTGTAGGTGACCTCGCAGCGGGCGACGATCAGGCGCATGGGGCGCGAAACGTACGGCGGCTGCCGGACGGCTGGGGCCGACGACGAAGAAGCCCTGCTCCAGGCGATCGACGACACGATCGCCGGGGCACACCCCGGCCTCCTCGTGCGCCGCGTCTGACGACGGCCGTCGGCTCGGCGAAGAGAATCACGTCCAACCCTCGTAATCACACCCGACGAGCCGGCCTCGGCGCGAGTACGGTTCGATGGGGGACGATCGAAGGAGGACGAGGATGTCTGCCGAGCCACTGCCGAGCCGGGACCGGCTTCCGCACCTGTTCGCCGCGAGGCCCCGGGCACAGCAGGCCGTGCTCGTCGGCGTCGTCCCGTTCGTCTTTGGCGTGCTGTGCGGCTGGATCGCCGGGGTGAGCGAGGTGCTCTACACGATCCTCACCGTGCCCGTCGCCCTGCCGGCGACCGTCTTCGCCGGGTTCGAGCATCGAGGCGCCAGAGACGGGGCGCTGCGCGGCGCGGTCGCGGGCGCCGTCTTCGGCCTCGGCATCGTCCTCGCCCGCACGGTCATCGGCGGCGACTCTGAGGTCAGCCTGCCCCACCCGCTCATCGTGCTCGCGGTCGCCACCAGCATCGCCGCCTCGCTGGCCGCCGCGCTCGGCGGCCACTGGCGCGAGGCCGCCGAGAGGGGTCGCGTCTTCGATCACACCGCGATCTCCCGCAGCGAGGCACTCGGGATGGCCGCCGGTGCCCTCCTTGTCGCCTCGATGTTCCTGCCGTGGTTCACGACGAGCGACACCAACCCGAACTCGCACCTCGCCGGCAAGAGCGGCGGCGCGGGCGTGAGCGCGTGGGAGGTCTTTCACACGCTCGACATAGCGCTCGTCCTCGGCGCGTCGGTCCCGTTCGTCCTGACCTGGATCCTCGGCCGCGGACACGAGCTGTCGTGGAAGCCCGGCGAGTGGTCGCTCGTCAACGGGGCCACTGTGTTCGTGCTGATCCTCTGCAACGGCGTGATCCTCGGACGGCCGGGCGAGAGCGTCGAGATCGGGCTCGGGTACGGCTACTTCGTGGCCCTGCTCGCCGCCGCCGGGCTGATCGCCGCAGGCTACGCGCGCCAGGCCATGTACACGTCGGTGCGCAAGCCGCCGGGAGTTCTCTAGTGGGCCCGTCCGTAAGTCGGGCGGGTCGTCGGGCGTCGCTGGCCGGAATTCGACCCACCCACCCCGCGCGGCGTCCGAAGGTGTGGGCGGGTGGGGAATCGTCCGAGGACCGACGGGTGGCGCCAGGCGGCTGCCAGCGGCGTCCGAAACCCGTCGGACTTGCGGACGGGTCCACTAGCTTCGGCTCAGGCCGCTTCGCCCGCCGGCTCCAGCTCGCGCGGCGCGCGGGCGCGCATGCGCTCGAGCAGGTCGGCCACCTCGGGATCCGGCGCGAGCGCGAGCGCGTGCTCGCAGGCCGCCAGGCAGTCGCCCACGCGGTCGGTCCGCGCCAGCGCGTGGGCGTAGCGCCCCCACGCCTGCGCGTCGCCGGGCGCGAGGAGCGTGGCCTGCTCGCACGCGGCGACCTCGCCGCCGACGTCCCCGGCCAGGTGGTAGGCGAGCGCCAGGTCGAGCAGCCCCTCGGTGGTCGGTCCCAGGCGGCGGGCCTGGTCGAGCGAGCGGATCGCGCGCTCGCGGTCCCCGAGGCGCAGGCGCAGCCGCCCGGCGCGCTCCGATGCCGACGCGTCGGCCGGCGCGGTCGCGACCGCGCGGTCGGCCGCGTCGGCGGCCAGGTCCAGCGCCCCCATCGCCTCGTAGATGCGCGAGGCGAAGCGATGCGGCGTCGGGCGCCCGCCGTCGACGCGCGCCCAGTCGCGCACGGCGCGCCCGGCGGCGGACAGGTCGCCGGCCTGGAAGAAGGCGAGCGTCATGAGGCGCAGGACGGCGGCGTTGTTGGGCTCGGCGTAGCGCGCGTAGACGAGCCGCTGGGCGGCGAGCTTGAAGTCGCCCTCGGCCATGGCGTGCTGGGCGGCGGTCATGAACCGCTGCACGCGCTCGGCGCCGGGGTCGGGCTTGGAGAAGTCGACGAACTGCAGCGAGCCGGCCGGCACCGTGCGCACGCCGGGCTGGAACTTCACCCGCGCCCACTGCTGCACGTTCTCGCCGTCCCCGGTGAAGTAGATGCCGCTGACCGTGCCCACGCCCCACTCCGGGTAGCTCAGGCAGCGCGCGTAGCGGTGCACGACCGAGTGGTCGGGGACGCGGTGGCCGAACGGGTCGTGCTTGGCGCGATCGGCCGCCTGCTCGCGGGCGCGCTGCTCGGCCTCGTACGCGCGCCGGCCGGCCTCGGCGCGCGCCCGGCGCGCCGCCGCGGCGCTGACCTTGACCGCGTTGCGCGAGACGCGCCCGCCGCGCGAGCCCTCCGCGAGGCGCTCGAGCTGGTCGGCCGCCTCGTTGATCGCCTTCAGATGGCGCTCGTGCTCGAACTGCTTGCCGGGCGGCGCGAGGTCGGGGTGCCAGATCTTCGCGAGGCGCCGCCGGGCGAGCTGGACCTCGCGCTTGCCGAACGGCGGCTCGAGCTCGAGAAGCAGGATCGACTGCTCGAGATCGAGGACGTTCGCGGCCACCCGTCGAGGGTACCGGCGCGTGAAGCGGCGCGCCGTCGGGAAGACGGAAAAGATGACCATGCCCGACCGGGCGATCATCCCCCTGTTCTGCGCGGTGGCGATCGGCTTCATAGGCGGCACCATCGCGGCGGTGACGCAGACCTTCTCCCCGGGCTCGGTGGTCATCGAGCTCATCCTCGGGCTGGTCGTGTTCTCGACCGGTTGGCTGACACGGCACTAGCCTGGGTCGTCGCATGTCGACCCAGTACGTCTTCACGATGCACCGGCTCAACCGCGTGCATCCGCCCGACAAGCACGTCCTCAAGGACGTCACCCTGGCCTTCCTGCCCGGCGCGAAGATCGGCGTCCTCGGGCCCAACGGCGCCGGGAAGTCGAGCCTGCTGCGGATCATGGCCGGCGTCGACACCCAGTACACCGGCGACGCGATGCTCGCGCCCGGGGCGACGGTCGGGCTGCTCGAGCAGGAGCCGCACCTCGACGAGGCCAAGGACGTGCGCGGCAACGTCGAGGAGGGGCTGGCCGAGACGCGCGCGCTGCTGGACCGCTTCAACGAGCTGTCCATGAACTACAGCGACGAGACGGCCGACGAGTTCGCCGAGCTGCAGACGAAGATCGACGCCGTCGACGGCTGGAACCTCGACACCAACGTCGAGTACGCGATGGACGCCCTGCGCTGCCCGCCGCCCGACGCCGACGTCTCCTCGCTCTCGGGCGGCGAGCGCCGCCGCGTCGCGCTGTGCCGGCTGCTGCTGCGCGCGCCCGACCTGCTGCTCCTCGACGAGCCGACCAACCACCTCGACGCCGAGTCGGTCGCGTGGCTCGAGCGCCACCTCGCCGAGTACGCCGGCACGGTCGTGGCCGTCACCCACGACCGCTACTTCCTCGACAACGTGGCGGGCTGGATCCTCGAGCTCGACCGCGGCCGGGCCCTGCCCTTCGAGGGCAACTACTCGAGCTGGCTGGAGCAGAAGCAGAAGCGCCTCGCCCAGGAGGAGAAGTCCGAGAAGGCGCGCCAGCGGACGATCGCGGCCGAGCTCGACTGGGTGCGCCAGAACCCGAAGGGCCGCCAGAAGAAGCAGAAGGCGCGCCTGAACAACTACGAGGCGCTGGTCGCCGCCGAGCGCAACGCCAAGCTCGAGGACGTCCAGATCCACATCCCGCCGGGCGAGCGCCTGGGCGAGCACGTGGTCAAGGCCGACGGCCTGCGCAAGGCCTTCGGCGACCGCCTGCTCATCGACGACGCCTCGTTCGAC
>DASXRF010000296.1:0-2106 GCA_036506755.1 Solirubrobacteraceae bacterium
AGCGCGCGTCGCCGTCGGCGTCGCCGGCGACGATCACCACCGTCGCGCGCGCGACGCGCGCGAAGTGCGGCGTGAGCACGTCGGGCGTGATCGCGCCGAGCGGCGGCATGGCGAGGTGCGCGAGGCCCACGTCGACCGAGCGCAGGTGCAGGCCGCCGGCAACGACCGCGAGCGCGCCCGCGACCAGGCCGGCGAGGTGCCCGGACAGGATGGCGTGGCTGCGCACCCGCCGCCGGCGCCACAGCGCGAAGAGCCCCGCGCTTCCGAGGAGCAGCGCGACGATGCCGCCCGCGATCGCGTGCCACGACACGGTCTCGAGACGCCCGACGATCGACTCGAGCGCGCGCGGCGGCTGGGCGCGGAACAGCCGCCAGGTGAGGATCGCGGCCGCGACCCCGCCCGCGGCGCTGGCGATCGCGAGCAGCGCGTGCCCCCACGGCCGCCCCCGCCCGCGCTCGTCGCGCCGCGCGGCCAGCGCGTGGACCTCGGCGCGCGCGATGACGAGCGGCCCGCGCGTCGCGTACCTCTCCCAGGCATCGTCGCTGCGGCAGCGCGCGCACACCGCGCCCCCGGCGAGCGCCAGCGGCTCCTGCAGCCCGCAGCGGGGGCAGGCGGCCATGTCAGTGGCCCGTCACCAGCAGCAACATGACGACGCTGTAGACCAGCCCGAGCGCGGCGCTGCCGCACGCCAGCGCCAGGAAGGTCCCGTGCTCGCCGGCGAGCCGCTCGCGGCGCAGCCAGCCGTAGACCGCCGCGAGCGCGCCGCACAGCGGGGCGGTGAAGCCGACGATCGAGCCCACGAACAGCGCCACCAGCCAGCGCTTGGCGACCTTCACCGCGCGCTCCTCCGCCTGCCAGGCGGCGTATTCGGCGGCGGTCATCGCATCCGCGTACGGGAAGCGGGCGCCGCAGCCGCACACGAGCTTGCTCGAGCCGATCGCGGCGTTGCACGCCGGGCAGGTCTTGCTGTCGCCCCAGCCCGCGCCCACCACCGCCGGCGGCGCCGGCTTGTCGGGCGCAGGCGCGCGCGCGCAACCGTAGGTGCCGCAGCCGCCGAGCTCGCTCCAGCAGCTCGCGTGGTAGCGCTGCTGGCAGCCCGGGCAGTCGGTGACCTCGTCCTCGGGCGCGACCAGCGTATGACAGATCGAGCAGCGGATCATGACAACCACCTCCCTGCTCCCAGCGCCGCGCAGGTGAGCGCGACGACCTCGAACGCGCGCGCGAAGCCCGGGCGCGCGGTGATGGGCGCGCGCCGCCGCAGCAGCGCGGCGCCGGCCCAGGCGACGAACCACAGCGCGGCCGCCGCCAGCAGCGGCCCCGCGGGATGGTACGCGAACGCCGCCGCCACCCGCCCGTGCGCGAGCTCGACGAGGCTGCGGGTCATGCCGCAGAACGGGCACGACACACCGAGCCAGGCGTGCACCCAGCACATCTCGCCGACGGGGCCGCGGCCCGGCGCCACCACGGCGCCGCCCGCGACCGCGCACAGGCGCGCCGCCGCCAGCGCCGCGAGCGCCGCGCCGGCGAGCACGAGGTCGGGGAGCCGCCTCACATCCGGCTCACGCGCAGGATGAGGAGCACGAACCACCCGATGATGTCGATGATCCCGAGGACGAACCCGGCGGTGGCCAGCCCCTCGCCGCCGTAGCGCGGATCGTTCTGGATCGTCTTCTTCGCGTTCTGCGCCTTGGAGATCGCGACCGCGCCGAACACCATGCCGCAGATGAGCAGCCCGATCAGGCCGTAGACCAGCGCCGCCGTCGCGCCGGGCGCGTTCTGGCGCGGCCCGTGGTACAGGCCGTCGGGGGTGACGATCGCGCGGCACAGCGGGCAGATCTGATCGGCGGCCGAGATCACCTTGCCGCACGACGGGCACATCTGGTCGCCCGGGCGCAGCTGCGGCCCGGGAGCGGCGACGGCGTGGACCTCGATCTTGCGCAGCGGCGCGTTGGCGCAGCCGGCGCGCGAGCAGCCCCCGCCGCCGTCCCAGCACCAGCCGTGCGCGGTCGCGCTGCACGCGCCGCAGATGGCCGTGTCGTCGCCGATCGCGAGCCCCTCGCCGCACCAGCTGCACGGCTGGCCCTGGAGCCTGGGGTTTGCCTTGAG
>DASXRF010000297.1:0-8292 GCA_036506755.1 Solirubrobacteraceae bacterium
CCCGCGCCGACCAAGCGGTTGAGCACGTCCAGGAGCCGCTGAACGTCAGCGAAATGCAGCCCGGTCGTGGGCTCATCGAAGATGTAGAGCGTGCTGCCAGTCGCCACCTTGGCCAGCTCGGTGGCCAGCTTGACGCGCTGCGCCTCGCCACCCGACAGGGTCGTCGCCGGCTGCCCGAGCCGGATGTAGCCCAGACCGACGTCGTTGAGCGTCTCCAGCCGCCGCCGGATCTTCGGGATGTGCTTGAAGAACTCGTTGGCCTCCTCGACGGGCATGTCGAGCACGTCGGCGATCGTCTTGCCCTTGAAGCGGATGTCGAGCGTCTCGCGGTTGTAGCGCTTGCCGCCGCACTGCTCGCACGGCACGTACACGTCGGGGAGGAAGTGCATCTCGATCTTGATCTGGCCATCGCCGCGGCAGACCTCGCAGCGCCCGCCCTTGACGTTGAACGAGAAGCGCCCCGGCTTGTAGCCGCGCGCCCGCGCCTCCTGCGTCTTGGAGAACAGGTCGCGGATGACGTCGAACAGACCCGTGTACGTCGCCGGGTTCGAGCGCGGCGTGCGCCCGATCGGCGACTGGTCGATCTGGATGACCTTGTCGAGCTGGTCGATGCCGCGCACGCTGCGGTGCGTCCCGGCCCGCTGGCGCGCGCGCAGCAGCCGGTTGGCCACCGCCTTGTAGAGCACCTCGTTGACCAGCGTCGACTTGCCCGAGCCCGACACGCCGGTGACGCACGTCAGCACCCCGAGCGGCACCTTGACGTCGATCTTCTGCAGGTTGTTCTCGGCGGCCCCCAGCACGTCCAGATACCCCGACGGCGTGCGCCGGCGCTCGGGCACGGGGACCGTCGCCGTGCCCGAGAGGAACTGGCCGGTCAGCGAGGCGTCGACCGCCATCACCTCGTCCGCGGTGCCCTCGGCGACGACCCAGCCGCCGTGCTCCCCCGCCCCCGGCCCGAGGTCGATCAGGTGGTCGGCCGCGCGCATCGTCTGCTCGTCGTGCTCGACGACGATCACCGTGTTGCCGAGGTCGCGCAGGCGCTCGAGGTTGGCGATCAGCTTGGAGTTGTCGCGCTGGTGCAGGCCGATCGACGGCTCGTCGAGGATGTAGAGCACGCCCACCAGCGACGAGCCGATCTGCGTGGCCAGGCGGATCCGCTGCGCCTCGCCGCCCGACAGCGTCGCGGCCGCGCGGGCCATCGACAGGTAGCCGACGCCGACGTCGTCGAGGAAGCGCAGCCGCTCGTCGATCTCGCGCAGCACCAGCCGCGCGACGGCCCGGTCGTGCTCGGACAGCTCGAGCTCGCGCAGCCACTGCAGGGCGCGGCGCGCGCTCAGCGCGGTGAACTCGTGGATCGCGGTGCCGGCGATGAGCACCGCGCGCGACTCGGGCCGCAGCCGCGCGCCCTTGCACGCCGGGCACGGTCGCAGCGTCATGAACTCCTCGACCTTCTCGCGCGTCCACTCGGAGTCCGTCTCGCGATAGCGGCGCTCGAGGTTGGGGATGATCCCCTCGAAGTTCGTCGCGTACGAGCGACGCCGGCCGTAGCGGTTGCGGTAGGAGACGTGGATGCGCTCGCCGCCGGTCCCGTAGAGGAACAGGTCCTGCTGCTCGGGCGGCAGCTCCTCCCACGGGCACTCGAGGTTCACGCCGAACGTGTCGGCGATCCCCTGCGTGACCTGCTCGTAGTAGCCCGACGCGCTGTTAGCCCACGGCAGCAGCGCGCCCTCGCCGATGGTCAGCGTCGGGTCCGGGACGACGAGCTCGGGGTCGATCTCCATCTGCGACCCCAGGCCGGTGCAGCGCTCGCACGCGCCGTGCGGCGAGTTGAACGAGAAGATCCGCGGCTCGAGCTCCGGGATCGACGGTCCGTGATCCGGGCAGGCGAACTTCTCGGAGTACAGCCGGCGCTCGCGATCGCCCTCCCCCTCCCGCGGCACCGTCTCGACCTCGACCATGCCGTCGGCCAGCGCGACCGCCGTCTCGATCGAGTCGGCCAGCCGCTTGCGGACCTCCGCGCGCATGACGAGGCGGTCGACCACCACCGAGACGTCGTGCTTGAACTTCTTGTCGAGGACGATCTCGTCGTCGAGCCCGCGCAGCTGCCCGTCGACGACCACGCGGGCGAAGCCCTCGGCGCGCAGATCGGTGAACAGCTTGCCGTACTCGCCCTTGCGCCCGCGCACGACCGGCGCGAGGACCATGAACCGCGTCCCCTCGGGCAGCTCCATGATCTGGTCGATGATCTGCTCGGCGCTCTGCCCGGCGATGGGCTTGCCGCAGATGTGGCAGTGGGGCTGGCCGATGCGTGCCCACAGCAGGCGCAGGTAGTCGTAGATCTCCGTGACCGTGCCGACGGTCGACCGCGGGTTGCGCGACGTCGTCTTCTGGTCGATCGAGATGGCGGGCGACAGGCCGTCGATCGCGTCGACGTCCGGCTTGTCCATCTGGCCGAGGAACTGGCGCGCGTAGGCGCTCAGCGACTCGACGTAGCGCCGCTGGCCCTCCGCGTAGATCGTGTCGAAGGCCAGCGAGGACTTGCCCGAGCCCGACAGGCCGGTGATGACCACGAGCGCGTCGCGAGGGATAGCGACCGTGATGTCCTTCAGGTTGTGCTCGCGGGCGCCAGAGACCACCAGCGCGTCGGATCGGGCCATGTCAACCAGTCTACGGAGCCGAACGGACGTTCGCCCCAGAGCGGAAGGCCGCAGATGTCCAGGTCGCGCCTCGCAGTCGCCGTGTCCCTCGTCGTGCTCGGCGTCGCGGCGCCGACCGCCGCGGCGCAGGTGGCGCTGACCGCCTGCAGCGTCGCCCCGGGCGCCCGCTGCGGCGCGCTCGACGTCCCGCTCGACGCCTCGGGCGCGGTGCCCGGCACGCAGCGGATCGGCTTCGCGCTGCTCCCCGCCACCCGGCCGCGCACCGGGACGCTCGCCATTCTCCTCGGCGGCCCAGGCCAGGCCGGGACGACCGTGGCGCGCAGCCTCGACCTCCTGCTCGCCGGCGTGCGCCGCGACCACGACCTGCTCATCGTCGATCAGCGCGGCACCGGGCGCTCCGGCCCGCTGTCGTGCCCCGCGATGCAGCACTCGTTCACGGCGCGGGCGATCCAGCGCTGCGGCGAGCAGCTCGGCGCCGCGCGCGCGTTCCTGACCGCGCGCGCCGACGCGCTCGACCTCGAGGCCGTGCGCGCGGCGCTCGGCGTCGACCGGCTCTCGCTGCTCGGCATCTCGTACGGCACCGAGATCGCCGGCTACTACGCGCGGCTGTTCCCCGACCGCGTCGAGCGGATCGTCCTGGACTCGCCCGAGCCCATCGAGGGCCCTGACGCACTCGACAGCCTGCGCCAGCTCGCGCTCCCGCGCGTGCTGCGCGAGATCTGCTGGCCGCCGGGCTGCCACAGCTTCCTCGCGGACAACCCGGTGACGGGGATCGCCAAGCTCACGGCTCGCCTGCGCCGGCGGCCGCTGGACGGAGCGGTGATCTCGCCGACCGGGCGCAGGATGCGCGCCCGGCTGACCGCGACGACGCTCTACGCGCTGGCGGCGTCCAGCGACCTCGACCCGTTCCTGCGCACGCGGCTGCCCGCGGCGGTGGCCTCGGGCCTGCGCGGCGACGCCGCGCCGCTGCTGCGCCTCGCCGCCGGGACCCCGACCACCGACGTGGCGAAGAGCGACGTGAACCCGCTGCGCCTGGTGGCCACCAACTGCGTCGACGACCGGCTTCCGTGGGACCCGGCGTCGCCGACGGCCGGGCGCCTCGCGGCGGTGCAGCGCGAGGTGGCGAGCCGTCCCCGGGCGGCGTGGGCGCCGTTCTTGCCGACGTCGGTGGTCGCCTTCAGCGTGGCGTCGGTGTGCACCGCCTGGCCGTCGACGCCGGCCGCCGAGCGCGTGCCGTCCGCCGGCCCGAAGGTCCCGGTGCTGGTCGTGGCCGGGCGCGAGGACCTGCGCACGCCGCTCGAGGACGCGCGGCGCACGGCGGCGCAGTACCCCGACGCCGACGTGCTGGCCATCCCGGACGTGGGCCACTCCGCGCTGGGCACGGACGAGACCGGCTGCGCGGTCAGAGGGGTCACCGGCTTCCTCGCCGGCGAGGCGGCGACCAACTGCGCGCGCGGCACGCCCATCCACGAGCTGTTCCCCTACGTGCCCGCCGAGGCGCGCGACCTGCGGCGCGTGCCCGGCCTGCCCGGCCCCGAGGGCCGGACGGCGACGGCGATCGGCGCGACGCTGCTCGACGCGGTCCAGCGCGGCGCCGCCCTCGCCGAGGCGGGCGGGCGGCGCAGCGGCGGCCTGCGCGCCGGCACGCTCCGGCTCGCGGGACGAGCGATCGTGCTGCGCGGCTACTCGGTCGTCCGCGGGGTGGCGCTCACCGGCACGGTTCCGCTGACGCGCTCGGGCGCCGGACACGTGACGGTCACCGGCGACGCGGCGGCCCCGGGACGCCTGCGCATCCGCCGCGGCCGGCTGACGGGCGAGCTGGGGAACGAGCAGGTGCGCCTGCGGGTGCGGCTGCCGTAGGTGGCGCCGCAGCTGCCGGGTCTAACCCTCGACCGAGCTGTAGACCTCGTCGAGCAGCCGCTGGCGGTCGGGCAGGTCGAAGTTCTCGGCGAGGTAGCGGTCGGTCTCCTCGCGCGACTGCCCGTTGAGGGCCATGTTGAGCGCGATCAGCCGCGCGCCCTCGACGTCGGCGTCCTCCTCGACCTCGGGCTCGACCTCGACCTCGTCGACCTCCTCGGCCGCAACGATCGCCGGCTCGGGCTCGAGCTCCTCGGGCTCCGGCGCCGCGGGCGCCACCGGCTCCGGCACGCTGAAGGCGTCGGCCGGCGGCGACGGGGGCTCGGGCGCGGCCGGCGCCTCGGTCCGGGCGCCGGCGGCGTTGTAGAGCTCGGCCATGTTGCCCTCGAGCAGCGCCAGGTCCGCGCTGACCCGGTTGGCGCCGGTGCGGATCGACTCGACGAGCGTGTCGAGCTCGCTCTGCATCGCGCTGACGCGCTGGAGCATGCTCGCCGTCGCCTCGGAGACCTGGCCGACATGGTCGCGCGCCCGCTCGACCGCCTCCGTCCGCGTGCGGTCGGCGTCGCGGGCGGCGTCGGTGCGGATCTGCGAGGCCTCTTCCTCGGCGGCGCGCTCAATGTCGGCGGCGCTCGTCTCCGCCGCCTCGACGATCGCGCGCACCTGCTCGGATGCGGCCTGCGCCAGCGACTCGGTCGTGCGGCGGCGCTGGGCGCGCTGGAGTCCCTCGACCTCGTCGGCGAGCTGGGCCAGGAACGAGTCGACGGCCTCGGGCTCGTAGCCCCGGCGGCCGATGGGGAAGTCTCGTTTCTCGATGGACTGACGGTCGAGCGGCATGGGCCGGGAGATTAGGGCAGCCGGAGGCCGGAAGCGTCACGGACCACGAGGCCGTCGCGCCTCAGACCGCCCCCACCCGCCCGGAAACCAGCCGGTCGGGCAGGAAAGCGCCCGTACGCCGGCGCCGGCCCGGCGATAGCGTTTCCCGGACGGAACGGCTGGTGCGTTCGGTCACGGGTCAGCATGGCGACGACGGCCACAGCCCACGGGACCGACGGCGAGCGCGGGAAGCTCGCGGCGGTGCTGCCCGCCTACGAGATCGGCGCGGTCCTCGGACGCGGGGCGTTCGCCATCGTCTACTCGGGCCGCCACCGCAGGCTGGACCGCGAGGTCGCGATCAAGCGGCTGTCAACGGAGCTCCTCGCCGAGGAGGCGGCGCGCGACCGCTTCGCCGTCGAGGCCCGGCTGCTGGCCTCACTGGACCACCCGCACATCGTGCGGGTCTACGACTACGTCGAGGAGGGCGAGGTCTGCGCGCTGGTGATGGAGCGCCTGCACGGCGGGACGCTCGCCGATCGCCTGCGGCTCGGGCGGCTGCCGCACGCGACCGCCTGTGCGATCACGCTCGCGGCGCTGCACGGGCTCGAGTACGCGCATCGCCGCGGCGTCCTGCACCGGGACGTCAAGCCCGAGAACCTCCTCTTCGGCGAGCACCGGCTGCTCAAGGTCGGAGACTTCGGGATCGCCAAGGTGGTTGGCGCCCACGGGGCGCGGCTGACCGCGACGGCGACGGGCATCGGCACCCCCGCCTTCATGGCGCCCGAACAGGTGAGCCGCTCCGCGGGACCGCTGTCGTCGGCGACGGACATATGGGCGGTCGGGGCCGTTCTCTACGAGATGCTGGCGGGAGCGCCGCCCTTCCCGACCGACGGCGAGGTCGGCGAGATCCTCGTCGCCCGCGTGACCGAGGATCCGCGGCCGCTCTCGGAGCCCGCGCCGGACGCTCCCAAGGCGATCGCCGAGGTGGTCATGCGCGCGCTGCGCCGCCGGCCGGACGAGCGGTATCAGACCGCCGCGGCGTTCGCCGAGGCCCTCGAGCGCGCGGCGAACCGCGCGCTGGGGACGCGGACGATCGCCGCCACACGCATCCCCCTCCATCCGAACCCGCCGCCCGCGGACGCAACGGCGGCGCCACTCCTCGTCGAGCCGGCGGAGGCCGATCTCGCGCCCGCGCCGGACCGCCGGCGACGCCGGCGGCGACTGGGTGCCGCGATCGCCGCCGTGGCCGCGGCCGCCGTGGTCGCGGTCGTCCTGATGGTCGCGGGCGGCGGCAGCCCGCGCCGCGGCGCGGACCTGGCGTCGCTGCCCGGCCCGCCGCCCGGGTGGCCGCGCGCGCTGTCGCTGGGCGCCGACGACACCGTCGGCGGCCCAGCGGGCGTGGCCCGCCGGGTCGGCCGCGGCGGGCTCTCTGTGAGCGTCTTCGCGGGCGACGCCGCCAAGGGCGACGACTGGAGCAGCGACCCGAAGCAGTCGCCGGCCGCCTTCGTCCGCAACGCCGGGCGCAGGAGCCTCTTCCCGTACGCGATGTACTACCAGCTGCGCGCGGTCGGGCGCGGCGGCCGCGACGCCGACAATGCCGGCGAGATCCGGCGCACCCTGGCCGACTCGAGGCTGATGCGCATCTACTGGCGCAACGCGCGCGCGTTCCTGCGCTCGCTGGGCTCGACGGGCCGGCCCGTCGCGGTGAGCCTCGAGTCGGGCTTCTGGGCGCTGCTCGAGCAGGACCTCGGCTTCAAGGACGAGCGCCCCGACAGCGTCCACGCCGTCGTCGGCTCTTCGGGCCTGCGCGAGCTGCGCGGCCTTCCCGACCATCTACCGGGCTTCGCCAGCGCGTGGCAGCGGCTGCGCGACCGCTACGCGCCGAGGGTCCTGATCGGCTACGACCTCGACGACTACGGCACGAACCTCGACATCTCGAAGGAGCTCGTCCCCAGGCCGACGGTCGTCGCGCGCGCCCGGGAGGCCGGGACGTTCTTCCTGCAGATCGACTCGTTCTTCGACTTCGGCGCCCTCGAGATCGCGTTCTCGGAGGAGGGCCGCAACCCGACGCGCAAAGAGGTCTACTCGACCGCGGAGAAGGACGAGCTCGTCGAGTTCGTGCGCGAGTTCACCCGCGTGTCGCGCTTCCCCGTGGTCCTCGAGAACGTCCCGGTGGGCAACACGGTCATGCGTACGATCGACGACCGCCCGTACCACTGGCGCGACAGCTGGGTCCAGTGGATGCTCGGCGACGACCGGTCCTCCGGCCTGCGCAAGCTCCGCGACGCCGGGGTGATCGGGGTCTACTTCGGCGTCTTCGCGGCCGCCACGGACAGGACGTGCCCGTGCGACGCGGCGCACGACGGCGTCACCAATCGCGGCAGGCGCGGAGCGACGGCGACGTCGGCCGACGACGACGGCGGGTACTTCCGCGCGCGCGTGGAGGCGCTGCGCCGGGCGGGAGGCCTGGCGCTCCGCTAGACGGGGCTCAGGCCCCGGCCGCCGCGCGCAGGTTCTCCAGGTCGCGGCGCAGCTCGCGGATCTCGTCGCGCAGCCGCGCCGCGTACTCGAAGCGCAACTCGTCGGCGGCCGCGAGCATCTCCTCCTCGAGCTCGACGATGAGCTTGGCGAGCTCGTCGACGCCGAGCTCCTCGTCGCGCCGCTTGCGCCGGCGCCTCTGCGAGGGCACTTTGGAGTCGCTCTGCAGGAACTCGGCGATGTCCGAGATCCCCTTGACGATCGTCTGCGGCGTGATCCCGTGCTCCTCGTTGTAGGCCACCTGGATCGCGCGGCGGCGGTCGGTCTCGCGGATCGCCGCCCGCATCGCCTCGGTCTCCTTGTCGGCGTACATGAGCACCGTGCCGTCCTGGTTGCGCGCCGCGCGCCCGATCGTCTGGATGAGCGACGTCTCGCCGCGCAGGAAGCCCTCCTTGTCGGCGTCGAGGATCGCCACGAGCGAGACCTC
>DASXRF010000298.1:0-11117 GCA_036506755.1 Solirubrobacteraceae bacterium
CGGCTTCGACGTCACCGAGGACCGGCGCGCGAACTGGGTCGACGTCATCGTCGACGGGCCCGCCCAGCTGGACACCCTGCGCCGGCTGCGCCAGCGCTTCGACGTGCGCATCGCCAACCTCCAGGACGCCTACGCGGCCTCGCGGCGCGCCGACGCCCGCTACGGCGCGCGCGTCGCCGGCGCCTCGCCGCTGCCCTCCGGCCGCACGACCTACCGGACCTACACCGAGATCCAGGACGAGCTCAAGAAGGTCGCCGCCGACCACCCGGACACCGTGCGGCCGCTGGTCATCGGCAAGTCCTTCCAGGGCCGGGAGATCCAGGGCCTCGAGGTCGCCAACAACGTCAAGGGCGACGACGGGCGGCCGGTGTTCTTCCTGATGGCGCTGCACCACGCGCGCGAGTGGCCGTCGGCGGAGGCGGCGATGGAGTTCGCCCACCTCCTCACCGAGTCGAGCGGCGACTCCCGCGTCCAGCGCATCCTCGACACCGAGCGCGTCGTCATCGTCCCGCTGGTCAACCCCGACGGCTTCATCTCGTCGCGCGGCGCGTTCGACCCGGGTGACGAGTTCACCGACCAGGACCCGAACGCGACCCTCGTCGAGGCGGTCGCGCCGCCCGGCGGCCTGTTCGCCTACCGCCGCAAGAACTGCGACGGCGCGGTGGCCGGCGGCGACTTCCCGTGCGAGCTGCAGTGGGGCGTCGACCCCAACCGCAACTACGGCAACCTCTGGGGCGGGAACGGCTCCAGCCAGGACCCGACCACGCAGATCTACAAGGGCACCGCGCCGCGCTCGGAGCCCGAGGTGCAGGCGGTGTGGAACTACGTCCGCACCCACCAGGTCACCAACCTCATCACGCTGCACAACGTCGCCGCGCTCGTCCTGCGCCCGCCGGGGCTGCACGACGGCGGCAAGGCGCCCGACGAGGCGCGCATGAAGGAGATCGGTGACGCGATGGCCAACGCCACCGGCTACACGTCGGAGTTCGGCTTCCAGCTCTACGACACGGCCGGCACCACCGAGGACGACACGTACACGGCCACCGGCGGCTACGGCTACACGATCGAGATCGGCCCCGAGGGCGGCAACTTCCACATGCCCTACGAGACCGGCGTGATCAACGAGTGGACGGGCAACAACGACAAGGCCAAGAACCGCGGCGGGCTGCGTGAGGCGCTGCTGCTCGGCGCCGAGGCGGCGGGCAACCAGGCCGATCACGCGCAGCTCACGGGCACGGCGCCGCCGGGGCGGGTGCTGCGCCTGAGCCGCTCGTTCGACACCAAGACGAGCGACTACTGCCTGCGCGGGGCGGACCCTGTCGTCGTCGGCCCCTCGCTGCCGGACTTCCTGCGCTGCCCGGAGGGCACGCAGCCGGCGCTGACCCTCCACGACAAGCTCGACTCGACGACGACGGTGCCGGCCGGCGGCGTCTACGACTGGCAGATCAACCAGTCCACGCGGCCGTTCGTCGGCGGGGGCTCGCTCAAGGAGACGCTCGCCGACACGCCGTATCGCGACCCGCAGACGTGGGACGGCGAGCACGTCGTGCGCTTCGACGTCACCGACCAGGACGCGACCAACGCCGTGCGGGTCAACCTCGACGGGGCGTTCCCGGGCGAGGACTACGACCTCTACGTCTACCGGGTCAACGCCGACGGCACCCGCGGCGAGCAGGTCGGCTCGTCGGCCGGCTCGACCGGCCACGAGGTCGTCGACCTCACGACGCCCCCGGCGGGCACCTACGAGGCCGAGGTCGTGGACTTCACGGCGGTCACCGACCAGTTCACGCTCAGCGAGGCGCCCTACGAGATCAAGCGCGAGGTCACGACCGGCCACAAGGAGGACTACACGCTGACCTGCGAGGACGGCCAGGGCAACGTGCGCGAGACGCACTCGCTGACCATCGACCGCGGCCAGATCGTCGATCTGGCCCTCGGGTGCGGCGCCGGGCCGACGATCCTGCCCGCGGCCGGGCCCGGTCCGACGCCGGCGGTCGACGGCCAGCCGGTGGTCAGCGGCGCGAAAGCGAGGGCGGTCCAGCCAAGCAAGTCGAAGGCGAAGGCGAAGGCCAAGAGGCGCAAGCCGACGGCGCGCCGGCAGCGCGCGCGCTGCCGCTCGAAGGCCAAGCGCATCAAGCGCCGCGCGAAGCGGCGCGCCGCCCTGCGCCGCTGCGAGGCGGCCTACAGGAAGGCGAAGAAGAAGCGCGTGCGCCGGTAGGCGCCGAGGAGGCCGGGGCGCGCGCCTAGGCGGCGCGCGTCTCCGGCGTCCCGCTCACGCGGGCGATGAGCTCCGCCTGCACGGCCGCGGCGCGGTCGTTGTCGACCTGGCAGGTGCCGGCCGCCTCGTGGCCGCCGCCGCCATAGGAGAGCATCAGCTCGCCGACGTCGATCGGGCTGGTCCGGTTGAGGATCGACTTGCCCATCGCGAACACGGTGTTCTGCTTGCGGAGCCCCCACAGCACGTGCACCGAGAGGTTGCACTGCGGGAACAGCGCGTAGAGCGTGAAGCGGTTGGTGGGGTGGATGACCTCCTCGTCGCGGAGGTCGAGCACCACGAGGTCGCCGTGGACGGTCGCGCAGCGCCTGATCTGCTCGACCGCCGCGTCGGCGTGCTCGCGGTACAGCGCGACGCGCTCGGCGACGTCCGGCAGCGCGATGATCTCCTCGACGGTCAGCTCGGTGCACGCGTCGATGAGCTGCATCATCAGCTGGTAGTTGGAGATCCGGAACTCGCGAAAGCGCCCGAGCCCCGTCCGCGGGTCCATGAGGAAGCTCAGCAGCGGCCAGCCGCCGGGCTCGAGGATCTCGTCCTCGGTGAACGCGGCGCTGTCGGCCTTGTCGACGGCGTCCATCAGCTCGGCCGAGATGCGCGGGAAGCGCTCGGCGCCGCCGAAGTGGTCGTAGACGACGCGCGCGGCGGACTTCGCCGTGGCGGAGAGGATGTGGTTGTCGGGCGTGTCGACGACGCGCAGCCCCTCGGAGGCGTGGTGGTCGAAGGCGAGGCCGACGCCCGGGACGTAGGGGAGGTTCGTGGTGATGTCGCCGGGGCCGATCTCCACCTTGCCGTCCTGCATGTCCTTGGGGTGGACGAACAGGATGTCCTCGAGCATCCCGAGCTCCTTCAGGAGCGCGGCGCAGACGAGGCCGTCGAAGTCTGAGCGGGTGACGAGGCGGTAGCGATCGGGCATGCCCGAGTGGTCGACCGCTACCCCTCCGGGGTTGAGCCGGCGCGGCGGACCCTGAACAGGGGTACGGGCTCGCGCACGCCCTTGAGCCGCTTGTCGCCCGCGAACGAGTAGCTCACGCCGTCCTCGCCGGTGGCGTCGCGCACGTCTTCGGTGACCAGCACGCTGCCCGGCCGCGCCCGCGCCGTGATCCGGCTGGCCAGGTTGACGGGCCGGCCGTACCAGTCGCCCGCGCGTGAGAGCGCCGGCCCGCAGGCCACCCCGGCCCGCAGCTGGGGGAACTCCTCGCCCTCGGCGTCGGCGGCCTCGACGAGCTCGAGGGCGGCGTGGACGAGCTTGGGCGTGTCGGGCGAGACGAGCATCACCGCGTCGCCGATCGTCTTGACCAGCCGCACCGGCGCGGCGATGCGCTCGGCCGTCAGCGCCTCGAGCCGGTCGGCGACGCGCCCGAGCTCGTCGGGCGGCACCTCCTCGCCGATGCGCGTGAAGCCGACCAGATCGGCGAAGGCGATCGCCACGTCACGCGCGCCGGGCAGCCGCCCCGCCTCGCGCTCGGCCGCGCTGAGCACCTCGGTGCTCACCACGTGGCGCAGGTGCAGGTTGACCATCTGGCCGAGCATCGGCGCCGTCAGCGGCTCCAGGCGGGCCGCCGCGTCGGCGTAGCGCAGCGCCAGCTCGTCCTCGGGTGTGCCCGGCTCGAGGACCAGATCAAGCGTGACCGTGCGCATCAGCTCGGCGGCCTGCGCCAGGCCGCGGCCCAGCACGCGGGTGATCGCGAGCATGTCCTCGGCCTTGACACCCGCGTCGCGGAACGTCCTGGCCGTCCACGCCGACTCGAGGTCGCCCTCGGTGTAGGCGACGGCATCGGGCGGCGGCACCGGGAGCGCGTGGGCCTTCCGCAGCGCCTGCAGGAACTCGGGCTCGAGCCCCGTCTTCTCGGCGATCTGGCGGCCGGTGTAGCGGGGCTCGCCGCCGATCAGGCGCTCGGCCGGCAGCAGCACGAGCCGGTCCTCGGCCACCGCGTGGCGCAGCTCGTCGAGCGTGACGCCCTCGCGGTGGAGGCGCTCGAGCAGCCGCTCGCGCGCGGCCCGCGCGTCGCCCTCGAGCCCGTCGAGCAGCCCCGCGGCGGCGAAGTCCACCGACATGACGCCTGAGGCTACGGGAGGCAGGAGGCGTCCGGCCGGGCGCGCAGAATCCCCGAACGCATGATCGTCCTCGGCATCGACCCCGGCACCGCGTCGACGGGCTACGGCGTCGTCGCGCGGCGCGGCGCGCGGCTCGTCGCGCTGGACGGCGGCGTCATCGAGACGCGGCCCGGCGCGCCCGCGGAGCGCCGCCTCGCCGACATCCACGCCGCGGTCGGCGCGCTGCTGGACGCCCACGGGCCCGCGTGGGTCGCGCTCGAGGACCTGTTCTTCGGCGCCAACGCGCGCAGCGCCTTCGCCGTCGGCCAGGCGCGCGGGGTGGTCATGCTCGCCGCGGGCCAGCGCGGGATCGCCTGCGCGTCCTACACGCCCCAGCAGGTCAAGAGCGCGGTATGCGGGAGCGGACGCGCGGCGAAGGACCAGGTCGCGCGCATGGTCCAGGCGCTGCTCTCGCTGCCCGGGCCGCCGCGGCCCGATCACGCCGCCGACGCGCTCGCGGTCGCGGTCTGTCACGCGAACCGGGCGCCGATGCTCGAGGCGGTCGCTCGATGATCGCGCTGGTCCGCGGAGAGGTTGCGGTGCGGCGGCCCGATCACGTCGTCGTGCTCGCCGGGGGCGTCGGCTACCGGCTGGCCGTCTCCGCCGAGACCCTGCGCCACGTCCCCGCCGCCGGCCACGCCGTCACGCTGCACGCCCACACGATCCTGCGCGACGACGCCATCGCGCTGTACGGCTTCGCCGCCGAGGAGGAGCGCGACCTGTTCCTGCTGCTGCTCGGCGTCCAGGCGGTGGGGCCGAAGGTCGCGCTCGCCGTGCTCTCGGGCGGGCCGCCGCGCGAGCTGCTCGCCGCCATCGCCGCGGGCGACGCCAAGCGCTTCCAGGCCGTGCCGGGCATCGGCAAGCGCACGGCCGACCGCATCATCGTCGAGCTGCGCGAGAAGGTCGGCGCCGACGCCGCCGATCCGGCCGGGCCGATCGTCGCCGCCCGCACGGACGATCCGCGCCGGCTGGCCCGCGACGGCCTGCTCGAGCTCGGCTTCCCGCCCGCCGAGGCCGAGGCGCTGCTGGCCCAGGTCGCCGGGGCGAGCGCCGAGGAGCTCATCGCCGCCGCGCTGAAGGGCGCCCGCCGATGAGCCGCATCCAGACGCCCGAGACGCTGGTCGAGGACGAGCTCGACGTCTCGCTGCGCCCGCGCCGGCTCGAGGAGTTCGTCGGCCAGGACAGCCTCAAAGAGCAGCTCTCGGTCGCGATCGAGGCGGCGGCCGGGCGCGGCGACGCCCTGGATCACGTCCTGCTCGCCGGCCCGCCGGGCCTCGGCAAGACGTCGCTGGCGCAGATCGTGGCCTGCGAGCTCGACGTGCCCTTCGTGCAGACCGCCGGGCCCGCGCTCGAGCGCAAGGGCGACGTCGCGGCCTTCCTCACCGCGCTGGAGCCGGGCGCGGTGTTCTTCGTCGACGAGATCCACCGCCTCAACCGCGCCCTCGAGGAGACCTTCTACCCCGCGATGGAGGACGGCCGGCTGCCGATCACCGTCGGCCAGGGCGCCGGGGCGCGCGTCGTCACGCTCGACCTGCCGCCCTTCACGCTCGTCGGGGCGACCACGCGCACGGGCCTGTTGACGACGCCGCTGCGCGACCGCTTCGGCATCCAGGCTCGCCTCGAGCCCTACACGGTCGAGCAGCTCACGGCGATCGTCCGGCGCAGCGCGGCGATCCTCGGCATCGAGGTCGAGGAGGCGGGCGCGCGGACGATCGCGGCGCGCGCGCGAGCGACGCCGCGCGTGGCGAACCGCCTGCTCAAGCGGGTGCGCGACTACGCCGAGGTGCGCGGCGACGGCGTCGTGACCGCCCGCGCGGCCGACGCGGCGCTCGCCCTGCTCGAGGTCGACGAGCTGGGCCTCGACCGCCTCGACCGCGAGATCCTCGGCGCGATCTGCGGGAAGTTCGGCGGCGGGCCGGTCGGGCTCTCGACGCTGGCCGTCGCGGTGGCGGAGGAGGCCGACACCATCGAGGACGTCTACGAGCCCTACCTGCTGCAGTGCGGGCTGCTGAACCGCACCCCGCGGGGCCGGGTCGCGACCGCGGCTGCCTGGACGCACCTGGGCCTGCCCGCACCGACCCTGATGTAAAAGGCCGAGAGCTACGCTTCCACGTCGCCATGGCGCACCTGTTCATCTGCCCCAACTGCGGCACCCGACAGACGGCCTCGGACCGCCAGCGCGGCTTCCGGCGCGAGGCCCGCGGGTGCTCGAAGTGCGGCTTCGCCTTCGTCTTCGAGCTCCTCGACGACTACTACCCCGCGCCCAACGCCGCGTTCTTCGCCTGCGACCAGGCGGGGCGGCTCATCCACTGCGGGCGCGGGTCGTTCGAGCTCACCGGCCTGGACCTCAAGCAGGTCATCGGCCGCCCGGCGCGCGAGGTCCTGGGGCTCGAGTTCGCTGACGGGACCGACTACGTCGAGCAGGTGCTGGAGTGGGGCGTGCGCGCCCAGGCCAAGCCGGTGCGCGTCCACGCGGAGGGCGATCTTCCCGCCCGCGCGACCGCCGATCTCTTTCCCGCCTACGATGACGACGGCGGGCTGCTGCTGGTGCTCACCCCGACCGGCTGATCCGCCGATACCCTGAGCGCGTGACCGACCGCCGCCGCAACCTCTTCATCCTGCTCCTCGTCGCCGGGCTGCTCATCGGCTCCGCGACCGCCGTCGTCGTCAAGAAGACGCGACTGGGCCTCGACCTGCAGGGCGGCGTCGAGTTGGTCTACCAGGCCAAGCCGACCAAGCAGGCGCCGACGGTCACGGCGGACGCCCTCACGCGCGCGATCGACATCATGCGTGAGCGCGTCGACCAGTTGGGCGTCTCCGAGCCGGAGATCACCCGCCTGGGCAACAACCAGATCCAGGTCGCGCTGCCCGCGGTCAAGAACGCCGACGAGGCGCAGCGCCAGGTCGGCACGACCGCCCAGCTGTTCTTCTACGACTGGGAGCCCAACGTCCTGGGGCCGGGTTGCAAGCCGGCGCCGACGGACCCCAACGTCACCGGCGGCCCCAACGTGAACGCCGCGGCGGGGTCGCTCTCGCACTACGACGCGGTCATCCGCGCAACGAAGTGCCCCGAGAAGAACCTCCCGAACTCCTCGTCGGGCGACCAGTTCTACCTCGTCAACGACGACGCCAAGTCCGTCCTCGACGGGCCGGGCGAGCGGCGCACCGACCTGCGCCCCGCCAAGCGCGGCGAGCGGGTCGTCCGCGTTCCCCAGGGCCAGATCGTCGTGCGGGCCGAGGCGCCCGACAAGGGCCCGAAGATCGACCAGTGGTACGTCCTGCGCGACGACCCGGCCCTCAAGGGCACCGACATCAAGAACCCGGAGCAGAACTTCGACAACGGGCCGGGCGGCACGGGCCAGCCGATCGTCACCTTCAGCTTCACGAGCAAGGGCCGCAAGGTCTGGCAGGACGTCACGCGGGCGATCGCCCAGCGCGGCCAGGCCAACCAGCTGCCCGGGACGCCGGTGCTGGCGGCCGCCCAGCACTTCGCGATCGTGCTCGACAACGAGCTGGTCTCGGTGCCGTACATCGACTTCAAGCAGAACCCCGACGGCATCGACGCGTCCAACGGCTCGCAGATCGAGGGCGGCTTCACGATCAAGTCCGCCCAGCGGCTGGCCAACCTGCTCAAGACCGGCGCGCTGCCGGTCAAGCTCGACCTCATCTCGCAGTCGCAGGTCTCGGCGACGCTGGGCAAGCAGGCGCTGCACCAGGGCCTGATCGCCGGCATCGTCGGCTTCGTCGTCGTCGCGCTGTTCCTGCTGACCTTCTACCGCCTGCTCGGCCTGATCGCCGTCGGCGCGCTGGTCGTCTACGCCGTCTACTTCTACGCGCTGATCAAGCTCATCCCGATCACGCTGACGCTGCCGGGCATCGCGGGCCTGATCCTCACGATCGGCATCGCCGCCGACGCCAACATCGTCATCTTCGAGCGCGTCAAGGAAGAGGTGCGCGCCGGGCGGTCGGTGGCGGCCGCGATCGCGACCGGCTACCGCAAGGGCCTGGCGGCGATCATCGACGCCAACGTCGTCACCTTCATGGTGGCGTTCATCCTGTTCATCATCGCCGTGGGCGGCGTGCAGGGCTTCGCCTTCGTGCTGGGCATCGGCACGATGACCTCGCTGTTCACCGCGGTGCTGGCGACGAGCGCGATCCTCGGCACGCTGTCGCGCTCGAAGTACGCGATCGCCCACAAGCGGGCGGTGGGCGCCGGCGAGCGCCGGTCGATCTGGGGCAGCTTCGACTTCATGGGCGCGTCGAAGTGGTTCTTCTCGCTGTCGGGCTGCATCCTGCTCATCGGCGCGCTGGCCATCGGCGGCAAGGGGCTGAACTTCGGCATCGACTTCGAGTCGGGCACGCGGATCACCACCACGCTCCAACGGCCCGCCGACGAGAACGCCGTGCGCGACGCCGCCCAGGCCGCGGGCGCGACCAACCCGGAGGTCCAGAAGGTCACCGGCAAGGGCCGGCCCCCGAACACGTTCCAGATCTCGACGCCGACCCTGCAGCCCAAGCAGGTCTCCGACGTCACGCAGCAGCTGGGCAGCCGCTTCGGCATCCGCGGCCAGCCGAACACGCAGTCGGTCGGCCCGAGCTTCGGCGAGACCGTGGCGCGCAACGCGATCGTCGCGATCATCGCGTCGCTGCTCGTCATCAGCGTCTACATCGCGCTGCGGTTCGAGTGGAAGTACGCGGTTCCGGTCCTGATCGCGCTGATGCACGACCTGCTCATCACGGCGGGCGTCTACTCGCTCACCGGCCGGGAGGTGACGGCGGCGACAGTCGCGGCGCTGCTGACCATCCTGGGTTACTCGCTCTACGACACGATCATCGTGTTCGACCGCATCCGTGAGAACGTGCCGCGCATGCCGCGGGCCGCGTTCTCGCAGATCGTCAACCGCTCGATGAACGAGGTCCTGACCCGGTCGCTGGCCACGTCGTTCTGTACGGCGCTGCCGATCCTCTCGCTACTGCTCTTCGGCGGCGACACGCTCAAGGACTTCGCCTTCGCGCTGCTCGTCGGCACGATCTCCGGTGCCTACTCGTCGGTGTTCATCGCCTCGCCGGTGCTCACGCACTGGAAGGAGCGCGAGGCCGTGTACGAGAAGCGCGCCGAGCGCATCCGCGGCCAGCTCGGCTACGTGCCGGCGTATGCGACCGCCATCGGCGGAGCGCCGGTCGACGTCGGGCCCAAGGAGGAGAAGCGCGGGCGTGGGCGCCTGACCGCGCCGCAGGAGCCCGGCGAGATCTCGGCGACCGAGTTCCAGGAGCTCGTCCGCGACATCCAGGAGCCCGAGCCGGCGGCGACGCCCTCGCGCCGCGGCGACGGCGACCGGGGCCGCGACCTCGATCCCGATGAGGTCGTCATGCCCAAGGGCGAGAAGCGCGAGAAGCAGCGCCGCCCGCGCAACCGGCGGCACGGGAGGTCGCGCTAGCCATGGCCATGTTCGCCTGGGTCATGATGGGCCTCGCCATCTGGCACTTCACGATCTTCCTGCCCGACCGCTTCTGGGGCGGGATCGTGGGCGCGTTCCTCGGCGCGCTCATCGGCGCCATGATCTTCGGCGTCCTCGTCAACGGCGGGACGATCCCGGGGCAGGACGACACGCACCTGGCCACCGCGATCGAGGCCATTCCCGGCGCGGTGCTGGGGATCGCGGCGATGTACCTGTTGGGCGTGCGGCGGGAGCGCCCGGCGGCTACGGCCTGACGCTCGCTCGTGGTTCGTCCCGCACGCCAAACCGCGCGGGACACCAGGCGCCGGGCCCTACTTCCCCGACCGCCCTCGCCCCGCCTGCGCGAACGTCGAGCGACTCCAGCCCTTGACCGGCTTGTCGCGGCGGTCCGCCGGCTTCGGCAGCGGCGGCCGTTTGGGCTCGCGGTGCTTCGCCATCGCCGCCGATCCTACGGCCGCCGCGCCCGCGGCAGCCCGTCCACGACGAGGTCGTAGGAGTCCTCGACCATGTCGCGGATCATCGCGTCCTCCAAGGTGCCGTCGAGCGTGACCGTGTTCCAGTGGCGCTTGTTGAGGTGGTAGCCCGGCCGGATGGCCGAGTACGTCGATCGCAGCTGCACCGCCAGCTCGGGCTCGCACTTGAGGCTGACCTCCAGCGGCCGGCCGCCCAGGTGGCTGATCGCGAAGACCTTGCCGCCGACCTTGAAGACCGACACGCCCTCGCTGAACGGGAACTCCTCGCTCGCGCCGGGGAACGAGAGGCACAGGCGCCGCAGTCGCGCGGGGGTCACGCGCTGACGGTATCCGTCCGGGGCGGCCCGTACGGTGCCGCGGCTCCATGGCCACCGACGCCCCGCCCGCTTCGCCCGCCCGCGCCGGCGCGTCGCCCACGCGGCGGCTCGTCCTCGCCCCGTGCCCCACCGAGGCGGTCGCGCGGCTGGAGGGCGAGCTGGGCGTCAGCCACGTCGTCGCGCAGGTGCTCGTCCGCCGCGGCCTCGCCGACCCGGCCACGGCGGCGGCGTGGCTCGCCGCCGCCGACGCGCACCCGCCGAGCGCGTTTCGCGGGATCGACGAGGCGGTCGCGCTCGTGCGCCGGCACGTCGCCGCCGGCTCGCCGATCACGGTCCACGGCGACTACGACGTCGACGGCGTCTGCTCGACCGCGATCCTCGTGCGCGCGCTGCGCGCGCTCGGCGCGCGCGTTGACTGGTACCTGCCCAGCCGCCTCGAGGACGGCTACGGGCTCAACGCGCGGACCGTAGAGCGCCTGGCCGAGCGCGGGACCGCGCT